>JAEWBD010000007.1 GCA_023391315.1 Bacteroidota bacterium
CCCCTGGTTAGTGCATTTGTTGACATAAAATTTTTTTTAGAGTTATAAAAATTATTTATAACAAAGCTATTTCCCGGTGTGATCTTTTCAAATGATGGCAGTCAGCCCCATGCCTGAGTTTTATCAATTGTCAACCCTGTATTACCAGCAATGGTACAGTAGTATTTTTGAAAATATTTCCAAACTCACTTCTGTACACAAGCCTGTGAAAGAAACGCTCTTTATGGTACATCAGCACCATCATACCGGGCTTTTTTGTTTTAATATAAGCTGAAATTCCATCGGGCACAGAATTATTTTCCACATAATTAAAATGCACATTATAACGGCTTAAATGTTTTTTAAGCGATGCAAATTGTTTTTCTTTTTCAATTTTAAAATTTGGATTATTGTTTACATACACTACATCAAGCCGTGCATCAAACAGCCTGAGCCATTTACGCAATTGCTTAGATAGATCACTGAAATTTTCAGCCAGCAAATCTGTTGCGAAAGCAATGGCTGAAACATTGGCAAACTTTGCTTTTTCAGGTATCAGTAAAACAGGAAACTGCGCATGTTTTGCCGTGTGCAAAGCCACGCTTCCGAATATAATATTTTGCAGGTTGCCTGCACCTTTTGATCCAAGAATAATGGCAAGCGGTTTTTTATTTTTGGCCTCCTCTTTAATTGCGCTATTCGTATCTCCTTCCATTATATTGTAAGCAATCTTTACAAGATTAGCCGTTCTTTTCTCAAGTTTCCGTTTCAGCAATTGAAGCTTATGGGCACCCTGTTCATACATTTCATTTTCAAGTTGTACCACGTAATCCGGAATATCCGTTATAACAGGCACCTGAATCACATGTAATATTTCAAGCCTGGCATTTATTGCAGCAGCCATGTCTGCAGCATAATTCACTGCATTTAAAGAAGCTTTTGAAAAATCGGTAGCTGTAACAAGTGTTTTCATAACTATTGCTTTAATCCAAAAGTCTTCTGGTTCTGCAATTAAAATACTGATTAAAATTATAGGTGCATATGATTGCTGTCAATCATATGCAGGCGCTCTCATTCCAATTTGCATGCAGGGTAGTTTTCAATACCGGTTGCATGAACTGCGATGCCCCGGTTATAATTTATTCAAATTATGAGCTATGATACTTATATCACAAATAATCTTTTATGTATTATTTCAGGTTCAGGTAAATAAGCTGGAAGCGCAACAGCCAAGGATTGAAATACCGGTTTTATGTTATCACCAGGTGCGTAACTGGCAGGCCACTGACTCAAAATCTGCAAGAACATATATACTGCCGCCGGAAAAGTTTGCTGTGCAAATGAAGTTACTTGCAGACAGTGGTTATCATGCCATCACACCTGATGAATTGTTAGGTTATTTGCATACAAAAAGTCCACTCCCGCCGAAGCCTGTAATATTAAGTTTTGATGATGGCACGGCTTCACAGTTTATGAACGCAGTTCCTGTTTTAAATCAATATCATTTTAATGCGGTATTTTTTATAATGACCGTTTCGTTAAATAAAAGTATTTACATGAGCACGCAACAAGTAAAAACTTTAAGCAACGATGGATTTATTATTGGCTGCCACACCTGGGACCATCATAATGTAACGGATTATGCAAATAACGACTGGGCCATACAACTTGAAAAACCAAAACAACTTCTCGAAAAGATTACGGGCAGGCCTGTTGAATACTTCGCCTATCCAAACGGTATTTGGAATGAGGCGTCAATAACGCAATTAAAAGCTTATAACTATAAGGCAGCATTTCAGTTGGCAGATAAACAAAGTGTTGTTAATCCGGATTATACCATCAGGAGAATTATAGTTGATGGCAACTGGAATGCACAGCAATTATTGTATGCTATGAAGCATTCATTTAAATGAAAGCAGTTGATAGCAATCAGTAATAACACTGATGCATCTCAATTTTAATAAAAAACATATATATGTTCTTTGAAAATAAAAATGATTTCAAGACATATATTTTTAACGCTCACCGGCACCTGCTTTTTTTTAGTGGCACAATGCGGCAGGCCCGCTGCCGCTCATATTCAACAACAGCATATAATTCTTTTAAAAGACACAACACCGGTAAAGAATGTAATTGTTTCCAAAAGTTCCTTAAACACGCTATCATCTGATACCGCTTTGTACAATGACTTGTTGTTGCATCTTGTTCATTATAAACCAAATAATAAGTTTCCTGTAAAAACAGCATATCCTTTACCTGGGGCTATTCTTCCTCTTAACAGGGTGGTTACCTATTATGGCAATTTCTATTCTGCAGGCATGGGTATTTTAGGTGAACTGCCGCCGGATGAAATGTTGAAGCGCCTGCAGGCAGAAGTAGAAAACTGGGAGCAGGCAGATCCCAAAATCCCGGTGCAGCCTGCCCTGGAATATATTGCTGTAACAGCACAACGCAACCCTGGTAAAGATGGCAAGTACCGCTTGCGCATGCCATTTAGCCAGATTGATAAAGCGCTTGAGTTATGCAAAAAAATTAATGCAATTTTATTTTTGGATATACAGGTTGGCCATTGCAATTTGCCGGAGGAATTGCCCCCTTTACTGCAATATTTAAAGATGCCTGATGTACATCTTGCCATAGACCCGGAATACTCCATGAAAAGTGGCGCCGTTCCATGCGCTGAAATCGGCACATTTGACGCCGATGATATTAACTATGCTTCAGATTACCTGGCGCAGATTGTTCGTGAGCATCATCTTCCTCCAAAGATTTTAGTTGTTCATCGGTTTACAAAAAACATGGTAACACATTACAAAAATATTACGACCAAACCTGAAGTGCAGATTGTAATGAATATGGATGGCTTTGGTTTTCCCGCTAAAAAAATTGATACTTATAAATCCTGCATTGCGGGTGAGCCGGTACAATTTACAGGCTTTAAATTATTTTATAAAAACGATATTAAATCCCCGCCTCACAGGTTAATGACGCCGGCAGAAATCCTCAATTTAAATCCAAGCCCGGTTTATATACAATACCAATAACATAACACCTGTGTTCCGAACAGGAATCATGCAGGCCGGTGATGTGGGTCATTTTATTTACCGGCAGGTGGTTTTAGTTTTGAAAGCGTATTTGAAGCAAATAATCGCATCACCACAGTAACTATGAACAGCTATAAAAATATACATCATTATCGGAACATGGGTTCTAAAAAACAACCTGAAAACCGTCGAAGATTTTTAAAGCAGTTTTATAGAAAATTGATTTTTAAACAAAAAAACAAAGCTGGAAAAAATATCCCGGAGGACTGGATATACGTTTATTTAAGCCGGTTTTTAAGTTGATATAATTTTCATTCATCATTAAAAAATTAAACATGAAAACAGATGTTCAAATTCAAAAAGATGTGATGGAGGAATTGCGATGGACTCCATTACTCAAATCATCAGAAATTGGTGTGGCTGTGAAAGATGGCGTGGTTACGCTCTCCGGCATGGTTGACACGTATTCCAAAAAAATGGAAGCTGAAAGAGCAACGTCGAATGTTGCAGGCGTAAAGGCAGTTGCGCTTGATATACAGGTTGGTGTATCGTCTTATTTTAAAAGAACAGATGCCGAAATTGCAGAAGATGTGTTGAAAGCATTAAAACAGCACACTTCTATCCCGGAAGGCAAAATAAAAGTTAAGGTGGAAGATGGTATTGTGACCCTTGAAGGTGAAGTGGAATGGGAATACCAGCGCGTTGCTGCAAAGAATGCCATACAAAACTTTGCAGGCATAACCAACGTTTGGAATTTTATTAAGCTTATACCAAAGGTTACTGCATCAGGCATTATGGAAAAGATCAAAGCAGCCTTTGAAAGAAGCGCGAAACTTGATGCCGGCAGGATATTCGTTGATACCAGCGGTAGCAGTGTTACGCTTACCGGAACGGTTGCTTCTTTGGCTGAAAAGGAAGACGCAGGCTATGCTGCCTGGGCAGCGCCTGGTGTAACTATGGTAAACAATAACCTCGAAGTAGAACAAGAAGAGTATGCTTATTAAAAAAATGGGGGCAGTCATTTTAAAAACATGGCTGCCCTTTATTATCATTAATTTTTAAATAGTTGTCGTGAAAACAAGTGCAGAAATAAAAAAAGAAGTTATAGACAGGTTGCGCCAGCAGCCATCGCTTGAATCGTTAAACATCAGTGTTGATGTAATGGGCGATGTTGTATTTCTTTCAGGCAGGGTTGATTCCTACCGAAAAAAATTTGATGCCGGGAAACTTATCAGAAGCCTGGAAGATGTAAAAAAAGTTCACCTTGATTTATGTGTGGACTTACCGCCAGGCGATAAAAAAACAGATGCGGAAATCAGAGATGCTATAGTTAAAATCTTACAGCAAAGCATTTTTGCTGACATTAAAATTGCATTTTCTATACATGAAGGTGTTTTGATCTTAACCGGCGAAACAAAAAGTCTTTTGCAAAAAAATAAACTGATGAATGAAATAGTAAATGTGCCCGGAATTTTAAATACATGGAATTTTATCAAAGTAACAAAAGCCGCGACGGGCATTAAACTGAACGGCAATAATAACCGGGCGAACAATAAAATTGAAATTCCCGCAAATCTCCTTGCGGTTGTGCAATGATTCTTTCGCTCTGATTGTCTATCTTCATTAATGCGTTTATCTTATCATGCTCAAACCGCATAAAAATCATATTATAGCACCCGATGCCGTAAGTTCTTCAAAACATATATCCCAGCTTTCTTCCCTTAACAAAGAGGATGCACCGCATCATCTTACTGCTGAACAAATCACCTCTTCCCTAAAAACTTCAGTTCAATATGGTTTAAGCCGTGAAGAAGCAGCCGGCCGCCTGGCTGTTTTTGGTTATAACCGGATTAGTTCTAAAAAAGAAAAAACAATTGTGCAGGTTTTATCGCAGCAATTCACCAGCATTGCTGTATATCTTTTAACGGCGGCAGCCATCATTTCTTTTGCCTTAAATGACATTGCAGAAGGCATCGCCATTCTTATTGTCATTGTTTTAAATGCTTTAATAGGATTTGTGATGGAATGGCAGGCAGTTACCTCAGTGCAGGCTTTGAAAAAAACTGATATAATACAAGTAAAGGTTATACGGGATGGAATGCTCACTGAGATTGTCTCAGATAAAATTACGATCGGCGATTTGATCTCCGTTGAAGCAGGCGATATCATTCCTGCAGATGCACGAATTGTTTTATCTGAGCATTTGCAAACGGAAGAATCTGCGCTCACAGGTGAATCTCTTCCTGTTAAAAAATATATGGCAGCATTGCCTGCAAAAACGGTGGTTGCAGAAAGAAATAATATGCTGTATAAAGGCACTTCAGTTACCCATGGCAATGCCAAAGCAATTGTAACGGCCATTGCCGATGACACAGAATTCGGCAGGATAGCATCATTGGTGCAACAGGCAAAGCCTGAAGCTACGCCGCTTGAAAAACAATTAGCGGCATTGAACAAAAACCTGGTCTGGATTACACTCTTTATTGCAGGATGTATTTACCTGATCGGGATAATGAAAGGCAATGATTATTTCCTGATGCTTGAAACTGCTATTGCCATGGCGGTGGCCGCCATACCTGAAGGTCTTCCCATTGTAGCCACAATCACGCTGGCAAAAGGTGTACTGCGCATGAGCAAACAAAACGTTATTGTAAAGCAATTAACTTCTGTGGAAACACTTGGTAAAACGGATGTTATCCTCACAGATAAAACCGGCACGCTTACAAATAACCGCATTACTGCAGACAGGGTAATAACAGCACTGGGCGAATATCAAACCTTTTCAAGGGAAGAGGTAAGAAAAAATAAAGTTGCTTTATATTGGTTACATACGGTTGCCGCATTGTGCAATAATGCCGTTATACACGATGATAAAGCAATTGGCGATCCGCTTGAAATTGCGCTGTTGCATTGGGTGAATGCAACTTATCCTTCAGCCAAAATCAGCAGGCGATATATAAAGATGGATGAACTGCCTTTTGATGCAAAAATTAAAAGCATGGCGACCCTTCATGCATCCAGACATAAATATGTAGTTGCTGCAAAGGGCGCTGCGGAAAATCTGTTGAATTTTTGCACACAGGAAGCCGCAGGCAGGCAGGTAAGACCTTTGAGCAACGAAATCAAATCTGCCTGGTTGCAGAAGAATGAAAGCCTTTCTTCGCAGGGCTACCGCGTGCTTGCTTTCGCTTATCAAAAAACAGGTATAAAGCCCACGGGCGATTTTATGCATGATTTAATATTCCTTGGTTTAATTGCATTTTCCGACCCTCCTAAAAAAAATATAATGCAGTCTATAAAAACCTGTAAACAGGCCGGTATTAAAATAGTAATGCTCACAGGCGACCATCCATCGACTGCTCTGTATATTGCACAACAGCTTGAATTAAGTGATACGCACTACCAGGCAATTTCAGGAAAAGACATTAAACCTGTTTACACCCTTAATACAAAAGAAAAAGATGCCATATTGAAGGCTAATGTTTTTGCCAGAGTAACCCCTGAACAGAAGTTTGATATTGTTTCCCTGTATCAACAGCATGGTCACATTGTAGCCATGACCGGCGATGGTGTTAATGATGCACCGGCTTTAAAAAAAGCAGATGTGGGCATAGCCATGGGAGAACGTGGAACGCAAATAGCAAAAGAGGCAGCCGATATTGTGTTAAAAGACGATTCATTTAATTCCATTGCATCAGCGGTGAGGCAGGGCAGAACGATCTTTACAAATATTCAGCGTGCTGCAATGTATTTACTCTCCTGCAACCTTACTGAAATACTGGTAATTGCCGCTGTAACCTTTATCTATTATTCATCTCCCTTAACGCCACTGCAAATTTTATATATCAACTTAATTACAGATGTGTTGCCGGCATTGGCGCTGGGCATGAATAAAAGTAATCCGCATATCATGCAGCAGGCGCCGTCAAACAAATTGCAATCTGTTATAACAATTAAACACTGGCGCGCAGTCATCACCTACTCCCTTGTACTAACGGCCGCCATATGCTGCAGCTATATTTTTTGTACGGGTTATCTTAACATGCAAAAAACAGAAGCCAATAATATCCTGTTCTGGTCGCTGGCTTCGGCGCAGCTTTTTCATGGTTTCAATCTCTCTGTCAGTACATCGTTAGTAAATAATGAAGTATTCCGGAATAAATATATGTGGCTTGCTGTTTTCAGTTGCTTTGCAGTAATGATTATGGCATATTTTATCGCCCCCATCAGAAGCGTGTTACTGCTTTTGCCGCTCAACCAACGGGATTTACTCATCATTTTAATTACCAGCCTGGTGCCGTTTTTTATTATTCAACTGCTCAAAAAATTTAAACTTGTTTTATAGCTGATAAAAATCATGTATATTTCTTTTCGTCATCACTATTTACCGGGCGATGCCGCTTTATTATTGTTTATTCAAATTATGACATGAAAAAAATAATTGCCGCTTTCGATGGCTTAAAATACCAGGAAACCACTGCGGAATATGCTATTCAGCTTGCAAAGCAAAGTCATACACATCTTGTAGGGATTTTTTTGGATGATATGATTTATCACAGCTATCGTTTTGCTGATCTGATTGTGGATAATAAGGTATCGGAAGAAAAATTAAACGAGCTAAACGAAAAAGATAAAACCGCACGCAAACAATCTATCCATCTTTTTAAATCAGCATGCGAAGAGGCAGGAATAGAGTTTTCTATTCATCACAAAAAGAATGTAGCGGTAAAGGATTTACTGCACGAAAGTATTTACGCGGATATGCTGATAATAGGCAAAAGGGAAAATTTCACAGTTTATCATGACAAATTTCCTTCCGATTTTTTAAGCGATGTGCTCGCAGATGTGCAATGCCCTGTAATAGTTGTGCCTGAGAAATATAAGCCCTGTCAATCTCTTATTTTTTTATACGACGGAGATCCCTCATCTGTTTATGCCATAAAAATGTTTTGTTACAATCTTGCTGTATGGCACCATTTGCCGGCAAAAGTTTTATCGGTAAAACCGCTTGAAGAATCATCTCATTTACCTGATAATAATTTGATGAAAGAGTTTATGAAACGCCATTTTCCGGAAGCAGAATATATTATTTTGAAAGGCGAACCGGAAAACACCATTCTTGCTTATTTGCAACAGCAACCTGCTGAAGCATTGGTTGTTTTAGGTGCTTATCGCAGGAGCCGCATTTCAAGATGGTTCAGGCAAAGTATGGCCGATATACTCATGAAAAACACAAACCTTCCTTTGTTTATCGCACACAATAAATAGTCAGTAAATGAATTGTTTTAAATCAAATAACTTTCGGTAGCAGGAGGCTTTATTTTTTTTGAATTTGCGTTTTTACAACTTACATTTATACTGATTAGTACGCGGTTAAAACTGTTATCAGCCGGCAATTGTACTGCTGCGCTGAACGTCAATTTGTAAAAATGACGCTGAAATCAACAAATGGCTTCAACAACCACTCCCTGTTTTTCAGGTTGCTAATAATATTTTATATTGTTCTGATAAGCGGCTTAATAATTCTTCGTGTTCTATTCTATCATTATAATGAGACATTTAATAAAGGTTCTGCATTAGTTTCACAAACACGAACTATTATTGAAAGCACTGACAGCATATTGCTTTTATCGCAAAACCTGCAATGGCAATGCAGAAATTATATTTTAATAGCAGATTCAAATGCGTATGAAACCTGTATTTCAATTCGTGATTCACTGCTAAAAAAAGTTAATCGCTTAATACAGCTTTTTAGCAACGATAGTTACCAGTATGCAAATGCCGTCAGGCTTCGGCAACAAATAATGCAATTGGGCAAATTAACAGACACCGCCTTTGATGTTAAAGAAACGCCAGCCCATATTTTCAGTATTGCAAATATTAAACAGGATATTGTATTGCACAATGCCATCAGCCAGCAAATTGGGCTAATTAAATCAGAAGAAAGACGTTTGCTTGCCATAAGGAGGGCAGCCATTTTTAAAACAGTCGATGCCGCCCGACAGGTTTTTACCATTTCAGGTATTCTAATTTTAGTTTTACTGACGGGCACTTTTGTATTTATATATTATCATTTCAAAAAAACGCAGAGGACCGAAAAAAAACTGATTGAAAGCGAAGACAGGTTCCAGGTTTTAATCAATAGCACAAAAGATCTATCCATATTTATGATTGATAAAGATGGTATGATCCTGAACTGGTATGAAGGCGCCCATACAATAAATGGTTATACAAGTGATGAGGCCATTGGGAAACATATGTCCATTTTTTATACACCGGAAGCTATTGCGAATGGAGAACCTGAATATAACCTGCAGCTTGCTGCCGCGCAGGGCAGCTTTGAAACAGAAGGCTGGCGTGTACGCAAAGATGGCAGCCTTTTTTGGGCCGACGTTTTGATCACAGCGATATATAATGAGAATGGTAAAGTACAGGGTTTTACAAAAGTGACAAGAGATTTTTCGTTGCAAAAGCGGGTTACAGATGAAGTAAAAAACATGCTGCAAAAGGAAAAAAATCTGAATGAGATGAAATCTAATTTCGTTTCCATGGCTTCACATGAATTTCGCACGCCGCTCAGCACCGTTCTTTCTTCTGTTTCATTGCTTGAACACTACACAACAACTGAAACGCAGGATAAACGCGACAAGCATATTCAGCGGATCAAATCTTCGGTAGGTGAAATGGTTACTATACTTGAAGAATTCTTATCCATTGAAAAGATAGAAGAGGGAAAAGTTCAGCTCAAAAAGGAAACCTTTAATATAAAAGAACTTACACAGCAATTATATACCAAATTCAGCACTGCATTAAAAAAGGGACAGACAATTATTTATGAACATATTGGGAAAGAAGAAGTTTTTCTTGATGTAGCGTTTATCAACCATATATTAAACAACCTTCTTTCCAATGCAGTAAAATATTCTCCCGAAGGTTCAGAAGTGATATTTAAAACAAACGTGAAAGAAAACACTATAACACTAAAGATACAGGATCATGGCATTGGTATCGCCCCCAAAGACCAGGAACACCTGTTTGAGCGATTTTTCAGAGGGTCAAATACAGGAAATATAAAAGGTACAGGATTAGGGCTGCATATAGTGAAGCGTTATATTGATTTAATGCAGGGAAGTATTTCTCTTGAAAGTGATATTGGAAAAGGTTCAATATTCACGGTTATATTGCCGTGCTGAATTTATTTATCATTATTATGCTTATTACATTAATCATGTCATAAAAATATTATTTACTAATCCGCTAAATGTAGCTTTATCAACAGCCATTTATACAGCAAGACCCTGATCGTTTCATTTTGTCATTTCTATAAAAAGATAATCAGCCGTTTCTTCCAGCAGGTCATTAATATTGTCATTGGTTGACTTCAAGACAAGATGACTGCCACTAACCGGCTCCCATAATTTTTTTACAGACTTGTACACATTAAAATCTGCATCACTATCATTACTTCGCTGCATCAGCCTTTCTTTAATTACATCTTCATCGGCAACCATTTCTATAAAAAAAACACCGGAAATTTTTTGCAGCTCATTCGTAAATTTTTTCCGCAATGCATTTGTACAAAAAGTTGCATCAATCACTACTTCTTTTCCGTGTTCGGAGGCTTGTATAGCCCGTTTGAGCATTTCATCATATACTAATATTTTTTCTTCACAGGAGTAGGTTGGCAATACAAGCAATTCTCTCCGCACTTTATCGCTGTTTATATAGGCTGCACTTAACATTTGTGCTATACGGCCGGCAAAATAAGTTTTACCTGAGCCGGGCAGCCCGGTAATAATTACAATCATAAAATGGATTTACACGATTAAAATAATTTATCTGAAACCCACACGCATAGGTTCTTGCCCAACTTTATTTATACAGGAAAGCTGTGCCTCATCTACGAATGGTAAAAGTTCTTCTTTTCTCACGCCATTTAAATCTTCATACAGCGCCTTTTTCCTTGCCGGGTCTTTTTCAAAAAGTGCCACAAGCCTTAAAACAAGCTTGTCTCTTAATGTAAGTTTTTCGTGAATAACCCGTCCCGGCACAAAAAAGAATTTGCAATATGGTCTCAGCTCCTGCGGCACATTATCTTCTATAAACTTATTCCGCTTTTCTGTTTCTTCTGATGTTGTAGCATTTACAATAAAGAGAAGCAGCTTCTTATTTATAAGAGTTCTTATATTATGCCGGAGCCAGGCTTTTAATTTAAATTTTCCAAAATAAACAGGAGTACCTAATAAAATGTAATTGCATTTTTCTAATTCATTCTTCATTATCCTGTTTGAAGATATAGCGGGCAGATTCAACATTTCGCCCAGCCATTCCGCATACTGTTTAGTTGCCCCATATTTGCTTGTATAAATAATAATACCATTCATTATTCAGTGTGTTGTTTATCGAAATAAGAAATTTTGTGCCTGTTTTTGAATGACTATTATCAATTCATTAAGTGATACCGCTCATTGTATTTAAGTAGTATAATTAGTTTTTTCGCATTACATTTTCTTACCACTTAAAATATCTTTTATGCTTGCTGAAAAACACAAAGCGGCATTACCGCTTTTAACCGCTGTTAAATGCCAGCCCTGCATTTCCGTTATTATGCCGTTCGAACCAAAAATGAATTCCAGAGTGGCTATTGCGTATTCACTCAAGACCGCTGTTGATAAAATAAAACGTGATCTGTATAATAATTTTTCCAATGAAATAGCAACAGAAGTCTTGTGCAAACTGCAGGCGGTTATTGATCATCTTGATTATACAACACATAAAAAAAGTATGGCCCTGTATGTGTCGCCGCTGGTTGAGAAAGTGTATTACTTGGATATTGAAGTAAATGAGAAAATATTGGTAAACACTTCTTTTGAGATCAGAGAGATTATTCGCAATAAAAAAACCATTCATGAATTTTTATTGCTCGTTATTAGTGCGGAAAATGAGAAGATATATGTGGGCAATGCAAATAACCTGCAATTGATAGTTAAAAGTAATGCAGCAAAGGTGCAGAGAGATTTGCCCGAACGGGTTGCCAACTTTACAGACACTTCAGCAACAAAAGAAACGACGTTGAAAAAGTTTTTACATACAGTAGACAACACGCTTTCCCAAATTCTTAAAATTTATTCTCTGCCTTTGTTTGTAATGGCGCCTAAAAAAACAATGGGTTATTTTCAGCATATAGGTCGTCAAAAAAAGATCAGCGGTTTTATACATGGGAATTTTGATGATGCCACGGTTCCTGAATTATTAAAGGCCCTTGAGCCCGAGCTAAAAAACATAGACACTGCCCAAAAAAAATATCTGATAACCAGGCTGCAGGCTGCCCAGAATGATTGCAGGCTCGCAACAGGCATTTATGACGTATGGATGCAGGCAAGACGCAGGCATAAGCAATTGCTTGTGGTGGAGAAGGATTTTTACTGTACTGCCTTTGTTACTGAAAACGGTGAAACAATCTTTAGCAGTGATGGTGCACAAGAAACGGGTATTGCAAGAGATGCTATAGATAATATAATTGAAACAGTTTTGAGAAACGGTGGTGATGTAGAATTTGTTGATGATTTAAAACTATATAACAGGATTGCACTTGCCGATACCGGCAATGATTGGTAATCTGTCGCACAATGTAATTACATGAATAAAAGTTTCAGCCAGCAAATTTATGGCATGCTTCCAAACGGTGTTCCTGAGATAGAATCACTGGCTGCTTTGGCATTGGATATACGATGGTCGTGGAATCATGAAGCAGACGAATTGTGGTACCAATTAGATCCGCCATTATGGGAGCTTACACACAACCCATGGATTATTTTGCAAACTGTTTCAAAAGACAGGCTGGAACACCTGTTAGCCGATGCCGCGTTCAGAAACAGGATTGATGAATTAATAAAGCTGAAAGAACAATATGCATGCGAAGAAGGCTGGTTTCAGCAGGCGCATCCGCATGCATCCTTATCATGCGTTGCCTACTTCAGCATGGAATATATGCTGAGCGAAGCATTACCGATTTATGTTGGCGGTTTGGGTAATGTTGCCGGCGACCAGCTAAAATCTGCAAGTGACCTGGATGTACCGGTTGTTGCAATTGGCCTGTTGTATGGCCAGGGATATTTTCACCAGGAGATTGACAGAGATGGTTCGCAACTGGCATTGCTTCCCTACAATGATCCCGGCCAACTGCCCGTTACCCCTTTGCGTTTATCTAACGGTGAATGGCTGCGTATAAAGGTTTCATTGCCAGGCTATCCTGTGTGGTTGCGCACATGGCAGGTACAGACAGGCAGGTGCAAACTGTATTTGCTGGATAGTAATGACGCCGCTAACCTGCCATGGCATCGTGGCATTACCAACGAACTTTATGGCGGCGGTATAGAAACACGAATGAAACAGGAAATCATCCTGGGTATCGGCGGATGGAAATTGCTGCAGCAATTAAATATTCATCCGGAAGTTTGCCATATAAACGAAGGCCATTCGGCATTCGTAGTGCTTGAACGTGCCGCCGCTTTTATGAAAACAACGGGTTTATCTTTCCAGGAAGCATTGGCTGTTACACGCGCTGGCAATCTTTTCACTACACATACGGCAGTCGCCGCGGGCTTTGATCATTTCAGCCCGCAATTAATGGAGCAATACTTCACCACTTATGCAAAAGAGGAACTGAATATTCCTTTTAATGAATTAATGGCGCTTGGGCGGCAACACGCAAATAACGCATCTGAAGGCTTTAACATGGCTTATCTCGCTATCCATGGTAGCGGTGCGGTGAATGGCGTAAGTAATATAC
>JAEWBD010000069.1 GCA_023391315.1 Bacteroidota bacterium
GCATCAGATATTCAACCGGGCACGTACACTTCTGCCACTAATGGGGTTGTATTTAATTTTATAGATGCAACCTCCGTCATAACCCCTATTTATTCAGCAAGTCTTTTAGATACGGGCACAGATTTTACTATCGTAGTTACTTCATATGATGCAACAACAAAAGAAATGAAGGGAACATTTTCCGGGCGTGCACTTACAAGCTCGGGTACTGTTGTGCCAATTACAGATGGCGCCATAGATGTGTTCTTCCCCTAAGTGCTAAAGATAATTAGCACAATAAATTCATGTATAGAATTCAGTGCGTCCCAAACCGGAGCGCATTGTTTTTTGGAATGATTGGTTGTGGCTTTTTACACTGCTTTCACCCTGTCATCCACTTCTGCAGAAGAAGTTTTAATGGGTTCGTCGCTATGGTTATGTTGGGGAAAGAATTTCTTCTGCCAGATAAGTAAGGCAATTACACCAATCGAAATAGAAGAATCTGCCAGGTTAAATACCGGGCTGAAAAATAAAAACTCCTGTCCACGCCAGCTTGCTATGGGAAACCAGGAAGGATAGGTTGTATCAATAATGGGGAAATACAGCATATCTACTACCTGCCCGTGAAAAAAGGAAGCATAACCACCGCCGGCAGGAAATAAAGTTGCTACTGTAAAAGGGTTACTGCTGCTGAATATCAGGCCATAAAATAAACTGTCGATTAAATTACCGAAAGCACCGGCATAAATCAGGGCTGCGCAAATAATAAAACCCTTGTGGTATTTCTTCTTAATGACCTGGCTTAAATAATACGTGCCGAATATTACCGCCACCAGCCTGAAAAGCGTTAAAAGTATTTTACCCAATCCGCCGCCGAATTTTAAACCCCAGGCCATGCCTTCGTTTTCAACAAAATGCAGGCGAAACCAGTTACCGATAACCTTATGCTCTTCTCCAAGCGTATAATTTAATTTTATATAGAATTTAAGCGCCTGGTCTGCAACAAGTATTAAAATAATTAGCAGCGCTACGTATTTGCCTTTCATTATCTGGGAGAGTATTAAGGGCGCAAATATAATGGTTAAAGATGTGAGTATTTGTTAAGCTTATTGGTATAATTTACCGTTCAACACCTGCATTTATCAGTTCCTGCATTCATTTAAAAAAATCTTAAGGCTGTTTTGGTTATTCTCTTATTGTAAAACTATGTTTGCGAAAATACTTATACACTTCGCTTATGAAGAAAATACTGTCAGTCTTTAGTACAGCAATATTTATGGTCACAACGGCAACCGCACAAATAGATGCAGGTTTGCTGCGCTATCCGGATGTTTCAAAAACGCAGGTGGTTTTTGCTTATGCAAATGACATCTGGATTGTTTCAAAAGAAGGGGGAACCGCCTACAAATTAAGTTCGCCTCCCGGCCCGGAAACCTGGCCAAAATTTTCGCCGGACGGATCTAAAATTGCTTTTTCCGGCAATTATGATGGCAATACGGATGTGTATGTGATGCCGGCAACGGGCGGCGTGCCGGTGCGCTTAACGGCGCATGATTACCCGGACAGGGTTGTTGACTGGCAGCCTGATGGCCGGCATGTATTTTTTGCTTCCATGCGCGAAAGCGGCAAACAGCGGTTTAACCAGTTTTATTCGGTTGCCGATACCGGCGGTATTGATACAAAGCTGCCGTTTGCTTATGCTGAATATGGGTCGTATTCGCCCAATGGCCAGCACATGGCATTAAATTTCCGCACGCAGATTGGCCGCAACTGGAAGCGCTATCGCGGCGGCTGGCGCTCAGATATTCATGTCTATGATTTTAAAGACACTACTTCTGAAAATATTTCCGGTAAGAGCGATGCCGGTTATGAATATCCCATGTGGAGCGGCGATCATATTTATTTTATTTCAGACCGCGGCACTGATTTACGCATGAATTTGTGGAGATATAATATCAGCAATAAATCGTTTGAACAGCTTACCCATTTCACAGAGTATGACATTCATTACCCATCATTAGGGCCGGATGATATTGTATTTGAAAATGGTGGTAAACTATATTTATACCCGCTGGCAGGCGGCGCCCCAAAAGAAATAAAGATACAGGTGGTTGCCGATGAAGCGCCGCTAAAGCCTTACATGCTGAATGTGAGGAGTTACTTTACGCATCCTGCTATTTCAAAAGATGGCAACCGTGTGCTCATTGAATCGAGAGGAGAGATTTTTTCATTGCCCGCCACAGAGGGTGTAGTAAAAGATATTACCAACACTTCCGGTAATGCAGAACGTTATCCCGTTTATTCTCCCGATGGTAAAAGTATAGCTTACTGGAGCGATAAAAGCGGTGAATATGAATTATGGATTATGCAAACCGGTAATGAAAGTTCAGCCAGAAAAATAACCAGCTATGGCCCCGGTTTCAGGTATGCGTTAAACTGGAGCCCCGATGGTAAAAAGCTGGCCTTTATTGATAAAGCCATGCAGGTAAAAATTGTTGACGCAGCCACCGGCGCTACCACCGATGTTGCCCGTGGCAAGCGCTTAACACATGGCGCACTGGAATATTTTACATTTAGCTGGAGCACCGACAGCCGCTGGCTGGCTTTTACGCTTGACGAAGAAAATAATCATAACAGCATATTTATCTATGATTATAACAACAGGCAGTTGCATCGTGCAACAAGTGGTTTTTATACCTTCTCCAACCCTGTTTTTGATCCCGAAGGTAAATACCTGTATGTGCTTACCAACCAGGAATTCCAGGCCTATTACAGCGATGTTGACAATTCTTTTGTATATGCCAATTCCACTAAAGTCGGGGCCATCAGCCTGCTCAAAACAACGCCTTCATTGCTCTATCCTAAAAATGATACGATAAGTGTGGAAGAAGATAAACCGAAAGAAGATACGGCGGCTTCATCTTCCAAAAAAGGAAAAAAGGATAAAGGCAATAAGAAGGAAGATAAAGCAAATAAAGATGAAGATAAAGCCGTGAAAATTGATTTCGATGGCTTTGAAGGAAGACTTGAATTTCTACCCATTACCCCGGGTAATTACTCCGGCCTTGGCGCGGTAAAGGGTAAAATCCTGTATGTGAAAATGCCGAATACGGGTTCAGAAGAAGAAAACCCATCTTTAAAATATTTTGATATTGAAGACAGGAAAGAGAAGAAAATTATTGACAATGTGGGAAGATATATTTTGGCCGGTAATGGTGAAAAGGCCTTGGTGCAGGTTGGTAATGACCTGGCGGTAATAAAGGTAAGTGAAGGCGCTGATGCGGATAAGAAAGTACCGCTGGGCGATATGCAGATGAACGTTAATCCAAGAGAAGAATGGCAGGCTGTATTTAATGATGCCTGGCGCATTGAGCGGGATTATTTTTACGACAGCGCCATGCACGGCGTAAACTGGCTGCAGGTAAAGCAGCGCTATCAAAAAATGCTGGATGATGCCGCTACGAGGTATGATATTGATTTTATCATCGGTGAAATGCTGGGCGAATTAAATGCTTCGCATACTTATCATGGTGTTGAGCCAACTGAAAGAGCGAAACATGTTGCTGTTGGTTATCTTGGCGTGAACTGGCAGGCAGATGGTAACTATTATAAGATTGAAAAAATCATAAAAGCAGCGCCATGGGATGGTGAAGTGCGTTCGCCACTGGATAAGCCCGGTATCAATATAAAAGAAGGCGATTACATCCTCGCAGTGAATGGCATACCGTTAACTACAGCACATGAACCCTTTGCAGCTTTTGAAGGCTTTTCCGATAAAACCATTGAGTTAACCTATAATGATAAGCCATCATTTACCGGCGCTAAAAAAGCTATCGTGCAAACGATGGATGATGAAGGCAGGCTGCGCTATCTTAACTGGATAAATGAAAACCGCAAACGTGTTGAAGCTGCCACAAATGGGGAGGTTGGTTACATATATGTTCCAAGCACGGGCGTTGACGGACAGACGGAATTGCTGCGCCAGTTTAATGCGCAATGGGATAAGAAAGCATTAGTGATTGATGAACGTTTTAATGACGGCGGCCAGATACCTGACCGTTTTATAGAAATTCTT
>JAEWBD010000140.1 GCA_023391315.1 Bacteroidota bacterium
CTGTATTATAGCCAGCCTCAGTTACCGTGCCATCAGCCGTGGCATAAATAGGCGTGCCTGATGGCGCAGTAAAATCAAGCCCTGCATGAAATATGTGCACTTTATACACCGGGTCAATGCGGGTGCCAAAACCGGAAGCAACATGCGTTAAATTCTTATTGCTCACAGGCTGTATGGCCGGAATGGCAGCCAGGAGTTTCTGTTTGTTTTTCACCATCGCCTCAATATCATTGAAGCTCTTTTGCTGATACCCTATCAGCAGTGTCAAGCGGTTCAATTGCGAGCCTATACTGTTTAAAAGTTCGCCTTCCCCCAGCCCTGATACCAGCTGCACTTCCTTTACTCTCTCCATAGCCTTCATCCTGGCGCTGTCGGGTATGGGCGAAGATTCAAAAATGGAGCGGTAAACGTTATTATCCCGGTTCAGCAGTTCGTTCATTTGCTGTTGCAGCGTATTTACCCGCTGCTGTATCATTGCATAATTATTACGGAGGTCTTCATTCTGCTGTTGCAGCATAATGGCTTTGGGCGAATCGATATATTGAAAAGCAATTATTACAATCAATGCCGCCGTTACAATTGCCGTTGCGATAAAAGCAAACACCCGTAATAATTTTACCCTAAGTGGCGTAGTAAGCTTTTCATAGCGCAGGGTATGCGTATCGAAGTAATATTTTATTTTTTTCATTTAAATAAAGTCGCAGAGCGCAATCATTAGCGCTGCTAAGTTATTCATTTATGGGCAACCGGTTTTGCTGCAAACCCCGGCTGCAGCAGCCAGCTATCTGCTGCTCTTCAGCCATTGAATTTTTATTCAGCAGAAACACTTCAACCGGCAAGCATTACCTTTGTTGCCCTAAAATTTTTGATGGGCAAAGGTAGATTTTATCAGCCCAAAGAAATTATAAAAATAACAGCATTTACATTTTATATAATTATATGACTTCTGCAGAGATACGCCAGGCATTCCTCGATTTTTTTAAAAGCAAAGGGCATGAAATAGTTCCTTCCGCTCCCATCATTATAAAAAATGATCCCACACTCATGTTCACCAATGCGGGCATGAACCAGTTTAAAGATTATTTTCTCGGTAATAAACAGGCGCCTTTTAAACGCGTTGCCGATACGCAAAAATGCCTTCGGGTAAGCGGTAAGCACAACGACCTGGAAGAGGTAGGCGTTGACACCTATCATCACACTATGTTTGAAATGCTGGGCAACTGGAGCTTTGGCGATTATTTTAAACCCGAAGCCATTGCCTGGAGTTGGGAACTGCTGACGGAAGTGTATAAAATTGATAAAGACCGCTTATACGTTACCGTTTTTGAAGGCGATTCAACAGAAGGACTGCCCAAAGACGATGAAGCTTTTAATGAATGGAAAAAACATATTGCCGGAGAGCGCATTTTAATGGGCAATAAGAAAGATAATTTCTGGGAGATGGGCGATACCGGCCCCTGCGGCCCCTGTACCGAAATTCATTACGATGGCCGAAGCGATGCGGAAAGAAAAGCGGTTGACGGTAAAACTTTGGTAAATGCGGATAACCCGCAGGTGATTGAGATTTGGAATAACGTATTTATTCAATTTAATCGTTTAAAAGATGGCAGCCTTGAACCTTTGCCGCAAAAACATGTGGACACAGGTATGGGCTTTGAACGCCTGGTGCGTGTGCTGCAAGGAAAGCAAAGCAATTATGACACGGATGTTTTTACCGGAACAATTAATGCCATAGAAAACATCGTCAATAAAAAATATGATTACAGCGATAGCAAAGAAGCTGTTGCCTTTCGGGTGTTAAGCGATCATATTCGCGCTATCAGCTTCACCATTGCGGATGGGCAGTTGCCATCCAATACCGGCGCCGGTTATGTTATAAGAAGAATTCTGCGCCGGGCGGTTCGCTATTATTATTCTTACCTGGATTATAAGCAACCATTATTGTTTCAACTGTTGCCGGTAATTGCCAAACAATTTGAACATGTTTTTCCTGAATTGAAAAAGCAGGAAGATTTTGTAACAAAGGTTATAAAGGAAGAGGAAGATGCGTTTTTGAAAACGCTAGCAAAGGGTATTGAACGCTTTAATGAATATATTAGTTTTCGGAAAGAATATCCTAACGAAACAAGGGTTTTTAATACATCATTTGATGATGATTTGCCAATTAAAGTTGAAAATGGAAATGTTATTAGAGATAAATCTTTAATGCCTATTGCAAAGCCATTAATTATTCCTGGCAAAGTTGCTTTCGAATTAACAGATACTTACGGATTTCCGCTTGACTTAACAGAATTATTAGCAAAGGAAATTGGCTGGTCTGTCGATATTGAAGAATTTAATCAAGCATTGCAGCAACAAAAGTCCCGCTCCCGGGCAGCTACAGCTATTGATACAGAAGACTGGGTTATTGTGGGTGATGAGTTTTCGCAAAATGAATTTATTGGCTACGATTCGCTTGAAGCAAAAACCAAAATTGTTAAGTACAGGAAAGTAAAGGCCAAAGGCAAAGAACAATACCAGGTTGTTTTGGAAGCCACACCTTTTTATGCTGAAAGCGGCGGACAGGTTGGCGATGTTGGTGAACTTGTTCCCCTCTCCTTTGGAGAGGGGTTAGGGGTGAGGTCAACTAAAATTGTTGACACGAAAAAAGAGAATAATTTAATCATCCATTTTACGGATTCACTACCAGAAAATATAAATGAAGAACTGATCGCTAAAGTTGACGTTGAAAAACGCAAATCAACCGCTGCGCACCACAGCGCCACGCATTTATTGCATGCCGCATTACGCCAGGTTTTGGGCGCGCATGTACAGCAAAAAGGCAGCCTGGTAAATGCAGAACACCTGCGTTTCGACTTTTCACATTTTGCTAAAGTGACCGACGAAGAAATAGCAAAAGTGGAAGCATTAGTGAATGAAAAAATACGCGAAAACATTCCGGTTATCATCAAGGAAATGCCAAAGGATGAGGCTTTGAAATTAGGCGCTATGGCCTTATTTGGCGAGAAGTATGGTGATATTGTACGTGTAGTAATCATCGATCCAAAATATTCTGTTGAGCTTTGCGGCGGCACGCATACTGGCGCCACTGGCGAGCTTGGCTTCTTTAAAATAAAACTGGAAACTTCTGTTGCAGCTGGTGTCCGCCGCATGGAAGCCGTTGCCGGAAAATCTGCTGAAACCCTTATTCAGCAACAGTTTCAGCAACTGGCTGCTGTTCGCGAAGCCTTAAAAAATCCTAAAGACGTTTTAAAAGCAATCGAAACTTTAAACACGGAAAATACAGAGCAGAAAAAACAAATAGAAAGTTTTGAAGCAAAACAATTGCAATCTGTTAAAGAAGCCTTGTTGCAAAAAGTTCAACCTATAAACGGTATAAATTTTATTGGCGAACAGGTTGAAGTAAGCAATGCCGATGCGTTGAAGAAATTATGCTTCGAGCTTAAATCAGAGCTTACGGATTACGTGGTTACACTTGTTTCCAACATTGGTGGCAAAGCATCTGTTGTCATTATTATAGATGATAAAATTGCCGCTGATAAGAATTTGGACGCTGGCAAAATCATCAAACAAAGTATTGCTCCGTTAATTAAAGGCGGCGGCGGCGGGCAAAAAACTTTGGCAACTGCCGGCGGACAGGATGCCAGTAATTTAAATAAGGTTATTGAAGTGGTGAAGGGATTGGTTTTAATCCAATAGCCGCTTTTGCACCAGGAATTGTAAGCAGGTGATTTTAGTAATAACCTTTGAACAAGGCCATAGCTGCCATAAAAATATGCAGTACAAGGGAGTGACACAACCGTGATGCCATTGCTTCATTTGCCGGCAAACAAAAAAATAAAAGATGAACATCATCTTTCAATCATCGCGTTTATACTTCAGGAAATTAACTGAAGAAGATGTTGCATTGCTGCTTGACCTCGACAGCAACCCTAATGTTACAAAATACATGCACAGGCCGGTGCCAACAAGAGAAAATATAATGCTGGAACTGTACAAAAAGATTCTTCCACACTATAAAATTTATGGCTACGGCAGATGGGCCATTCATTTAAAACAGGATCATGATTTTATTGGAACAGGCGGATTAAAATATATGCCCGAGTTAGATGAGACTGATATGGGCTACCAGTTAAAAGAAACATATTGGGGCAAGGGTTATGGTTATGAAGCGGCGAAGGCTATGATTGATTATGGCCATAATATTTTAAAATTGCCGGCGATTTTTGCGAAAGCTTTGCCGGAAAATATTGCATCGTGGAAGATCATGGAAAAATGCGGTATGCAATACCTGGAAAATGTAATGGATGCTGATGGATTAATGGTAAAAAAATACCGGTTAATACTGCATACATAATTACGGGCCGGCCACGATGGCATTTGGAAGAGAAGCAATTTTCACACAACCTATTCCAATCTATCATCAATACATCCCTGCCTGTAGAGCCGTAAAGATTAAATTTGTATCCTTGCAATTTCAACGCACAATTATGAATGTGGAGCAGGCTTATAGTGAAAAAATTGACATGTATCGTGTTTGTGTAATCATTCCTACTTACAACAATGCAAAAACGCTGGGAAACGTTGTTGCAGATATTTCAGCGTTTACCAATAATATCATTGTTGTAAATGATGGCTCAACCGACGAAACAGAGAATATACTTGCCGCTTTTCCTTCCATTCATACTATCAGTTATAAAAAAAATACGGGCAAGGGCTGGGCATTAAGAAAGGGCCTGAAACAGGCTGCTGCGCTGGGCTATGAACATGCCATCACCATAGATTCAGACGGGCAGCATTTCGCAAAAGACATTCCGGCATTTATTGATAAACTCGAAGTATTAAATGAGGATACCATTATTATTGGCGCAAGAAATATGGAGCAGCATTCTGTGCCCGGCAAAAGCAGTTTCGGCCATAAATTCTCCAACTTTTGGTTTAAAGTGGAAACGGGCATCAATGCGCCGGATACACAATCCGGTTACCGGTTATATCCCCTGTTACCTTTAAGCAAAATGAAATTCATAACACGTAAATATGAATTTGAAATTGAAGTACTGGTACGAAGTGCATGGAAAGGCATAAAAATTGAATCCGTTCCTGTTGCTGTTTATTATGCGCCAAAGGAAACAAGGGTTTCGCACTTCAGGCCGTTTAAAGATTTTACAAGAATAAGCGTACTGAATACTATACTTGTTTTTATCGCTTTTTTATATATAAAACCCCGGGATTTTTTCAGGAACATATTCAAAAAAAAATTCTGGGCTGATGTTTATAATGATCATTTTTTAAACCCGGCCGAACCCGACAGCACTAAAGCACTTTCTGTTGCATTCGGTGTATTCATGGGTATAGTGCCAATATGGGGATTTCAATTAGTAACTGCTATATTTTTAGCCATGTTGTTCAGGTTGAATAAAGTGATCGTAATAATGTCGGCACACATCAGCATACCACCAATGATCCCGCTTGTTATTTTTTTAAGTTACAAAGCAGGCAATATATGGATGAATGAAAATGCGGTGCACCTGGAGCTTAGCAAAAACATAAACCTTGCGGCTATTTCGCAAAACCTGCAGCAATATATTTTTGGAAGCATTACCCTTGCTGTAATGGCTGCTGTAATTTTTGGCTTTGCAACTTTTATTGCGCTGAAAATATTTAAACGCAAACCCGAGACCGCCCTGTAAGCTTACGGAATGGAAAAATTGTTTACCAGGATATATTATTATTTGAAAGAACACAGGCCGGTAATGCTCCTTTCATTCCTGGCAAGCCTTGCAATCATTGCATTCTTTGCAGCCCGTATTCATTTTGAAGAAGACATTTCCAAAGTTTTACCGCATGATAAGAAAATAGAAAAACTGAACCAGGTTTTTCAGAATTCAAAGTTTGCAGATAAGCTTGTTATAACGGTTTCTTTAAAAGATTCAGCCGCTGCACAACCGGATAGCTTAATTGATTTTACAGACACATTGGTTGCGCATATTAATGAAACATTGCAGCCATATATCAGCAAAATAAATTATAAAGCAGATGATGATGTAGCGCTTTTGCTGTTTAATACCATCAATAATAATTTACCGGTTTATCTTGATGAAAAAGATTATAAGGCTATCGACAGCCTTATTGAGCCAAACAATTTACAGCAAACACTTCAGCAGGATTTTAAAACCCTGGTTTCACCGTCCGGGCTTGCATTAAAAAATATGATCAGCAATGACCCGGTTGGCATTTCTTTTATAGGTTTAAAAAAAGTGCAGCATTTACAATATGATGAAAATTATCAGCTGTACAATAATTATATAATTACAAAAGATGAAAAGCATCTTTTAATTTTTATTACGCCAAAATATCCCTCAGCCAATACCGGTGAGAATGAAAATTTTTTAACCGGTTTAGATACCATTATTCATAAGCTTACCTCAAACAGCCATATTGATGTTTCTTATTTTGGCGCGGCAGCCGTGGCTACGGGCAACGCACAGCAATTAAGGAAAGACACTTTATACACGCAGGGCATTACGGTGTTGTTTCTTATTTTTTTCATCGGTTTTTATTTCAGGAAAAAATCTGCGCCGCTACTTGTTTTAATTCCTGTTGTTTATGGCGCTTTGTTTTCGCTGGCTGTAATTTATTTTTTAAAGGGTTCTATTTCCGTTATTGCACTAGGCACGGGTTCCGTTATTCTTGGCATTGCCGTAAATTATTCATTGCATGTTTTTAATCATTACCGCCACACAAAAAATATTGAAGAAGTAATTAAAGACCTTGCCTTTCCGTTAACGCTCGGCAGTTTCACCACAATCGGCGGTTTCTTATGCCTTGAATTTGTACAATCTGAAATATTAAAAGACCTCGGCCTGTTTGCTGCTTTTAGTTTGATTGGCGCTGCATTATGCTCGCTTATTTTCCTGCCGCATTTTATCCGGTCAAAGAAAACAGTGCATGCAAAAGAGCATACGTTTTCATTCATAGACAGGCTTGCAGCTTATCACCCTGAAAGAAATAAAATATTTCTAATTGTTATTGGCCTGCTTACTATTGTATTTTCGTTTAAAGCAGGCGATGTGCAATTTGAATCGGACATGACACAGGTGAATTATATGTCTGATGATTTAAAAACGGCACAAGCCAAACTCGATGCCATTAACCAGTTTTCTTTAACTTCTGTATATGTAGTTGCAGACGGAAAGAATTTAAATGAGGCGTTACAGAACAATGAAAAGCTGGCTGCCGTTGTTGATTCGTTACAACAGAAAGGGCTCATCAAAAAATCATCGGGCGTTTCATCCCTGATTATATCTGATTCTTTGCAGCAAAAAAGAATTGCTTTTTGGAATGTTTACTGGACGCCGGAAAAAAAACAACGCTTATTGGAAACGTTGGAGAAAGAAGGCAGGGCGCTTGGGTTTTCTGCTACAGCATTTGATAATTTCAAAACACTTTTAAATAAGAATTACACCCCGATTCAGCCTGCTGAATTATCTGAAATAAGAAAGACTTTTTTAGATGATTATATTACCGAGAAACCCGGTGCAACGAATGTTGTAACACTTTTAAAAGTATCGCCGCAAAATAAGCCTGTTGTTTATAAAACATTTGAAAACAATGCTGGCATAACTGTTCTTGATAAACAATACCTCGCCGATACAATGGCAACAATCATCAATGCAGATTTCAACCGCATAGCCCTTATGTCATCGTTGCTGGTATGTGTTGTATTGCTGGTAACGTATGGCCGCATTGAACTGGCATTGATCTCATTTATCCCGATGCTTATTTCATGGGTGTGGATATTGGGAATTATGGCTATCACCAATACAGAATTTAACATCATCAACATCATTGTATCTGCACTTATCTTCGGCCTTGGCGATGATTACAGCATCTTCATCATGGATGGTTTATTGCAGCAATATAAAACCGGGAAGAAAAATTTATCATCCTTCAAATCATCTATTTTCCTGTCAGCTATTACAACGGTTGCCGGCCTCGGCATTTTAATCTTTGCAAAACATCCAGCGCTAAGATCAATTGCTTTTATTTCTGTTACCGGCATTATTTGCGTGGTATTAATATCGCAGGTACTGATACCTTTTTTATTCAATATCTTCATTACTAACAGAACAAGAAAAAAGTATTTACCCTGGACTTTATGGAGCTTTTCATCATCCATATTTGCCTTCACTTATTTTGCCTTAGGCAGTATTGTTATTATTCCGTTCGGCATTGTTTTAATTAAGCTAAACCTTTTCAATAAAGAGAAAGGGAAACATATTTATCATGTTATCTTTTCAAAATTTGTATGGAGCGTAGCCTATATAATGATGAACATTAAAAAGGTTATTGTCAATCCTCATAATGAAGATTTTTCAAATCCTGCTGTTATCATCTGTAATCACCAATCTTTTCTCGATATTTTATGGACGGCCATGCTGAATCCCAAGCTTATATTGCTTACCAACCGCTGGGTTTGGCGTTCGCCTGTGTTTGGTATTGCCATACGTATGGCAGATTATTATCCTGTTGCAAAAGGTATTGAAAACAGTATTGACTTATTAAGAGACAGGGTAAATAATGGTTATTCCATCGTTATCTTTCCTGAAGGAACAAGGTCTGTCGACTGGAAAATCAACCGTTTTCATAAAGGCGCATTTTATCTTGCCGAACAATTAAACATTGATATTTTACCTATTGTTATTGACGGCACCGGTTATACATTAACCAAGAATGATTTCTTTTTGAAAGATGGCCTTATTACGCTCACTTTCCTGCCAAGAATAAAAGCTGGTGATACTTCGTATGGCACAACTTACAGTGAAAGGACAAAAACCATCAGCCGTTATTTTAAAAACACTTATAATGAACTGAAAATTCAAAACCACACACCGGCCCATTTTAAACAGCAGCTTATCTATAATTATATTTACAAAGGCCCGGTGCTGGAATGGTACATGCGCATAAAACTCAGGCTTGAAAAATATTATGAACTGGTAAATTCGCTTGTACCAAAAAAAGGAAAGATATTGGATCTTGGTTGCGGTTACGGTTTTATGGATTATGCTTTATACTTTGCTTCAGAACACCGGGTTATAACCGGCATTGATTATGATGAAGAAAAGATAGCGGTGGCTAATAATTGTTTCAGTAAAGATGATAATATCAATTTCATTGCTGCCGATGCATCAAAGTTTTCGTTTGAAAAATATGATGCCATTATTATGAGTGATGTGTTACATTATCTTGATGAAACTGCGCAAAGAAAACTGATAAAAAATTGTTGTGATAGTTTAAATGATGATGGCATGTTGCTTATCCGCGATGCAAATACAGATTTAAAAAGCCGCCATTTTTATACAAAGCTTTCAGAATTTTTTTCAACAAAATTCATTGGCTTTAATAAAACATCGGGCAATAGCCTTAATTTTTTTTCCGAGCAACTGGTTAAAGAAACAGCCGCATTGAATAACATGAGTTGCGTTAATATAGAAAATTCTAAATACACTTCGAATGTTATGTATGTCTTAAAAAGAAACGTGCCTGCTTCAAAAAATATAAATACTACAGTTACCGTAAACAATAGTGATGAATGATTATGATGTTATAATAACCGGCAGCGGCATGGGCGGGCTTGTTTGCGGAGACCTGCTTTCCAGAGAGGGTTATAAAGTTTGTGTTCTTGAAAAGAACAGGCAGATAGGCGGATGTCTCCAAACATATGCGCGGGATAAAGTAATATTCGATTCTGGCGTGCACTATATCGGCGGGCTTGAAAAAGGCCAGAACCTTTACCAGCTTTTTCAATACCTCGGCATAATGGAAAAGCTGAAGCTGGAACGCATGAATGAAGATGCTTTTGACAAGATCATTATAAGCAATGATACCAATGAATATGCACTGGCACAGGGCTATGATAATTTTACAGAAAAACTTTCATCCTATTTCCCTGAAGAAAGATATGCCATCAAGTGGTACTGTGATAGTATAAAAGAAGTTTGTATAAAGTTTCCCTTATATAATCTTGATGAGAAAGGCGGCCTGGAAGAAAAGCAAAGCGTGCTGAACATAGGTGCGCAAACTTTTATTGCATCACTTACCACTAATAAAAAACTGCAGGCTGTATTGGCAGGCAATAATCTTTTATATGCAGGCTGTGGCAACGAAACGCCTTTTTACGTGCACGCATTGATATTGAACAGTTATATACAAAGTTCCTGGAAATGTATTGACGGCGGTTCGCAGATCGCAAAATTGATAGCAGGAAATATTCGTAATAATGGAGGAACCATCATGCGTAATGCAGAAGTGGTAAGGCTTACAGAGGAAGATGGCGCGATAAAGTATGCCCGGTTAAGTGATGGCAAAAAACTGTCTGCAAAATATTTTGTTTCCAACCTGCACCCGGCAAAAACAATTGAGCTTACACAAACAACCCTGTTTAAACAAGCTTATAAAACCCGCATACAAAATTTAAAAGATACTATCTCCTGCTTTATTGTAAACATTGTGCTTAAGCCGGGCACATTCAAATATCATTCGCATAATTATTATTATCACAAAGAAGGATATTTATGGAACCAGGCAGATTATACCGAAGATAACTGGCCGCTGGGTTATGCTTTATTTATAACGCCATCTTCAAAACATAAAGAATATGCAAACGGCCTTACGCTTTTTACCTACATGCGTTATGAAGACGTGCTTGAATGGAAAGACACTTTCAACACAGATACACATGAACAAAGCCGCGGCGGATCTTACGAAATATTCAAGCAGAAAAAAGCAGAAAAATTAATTGATCTTGCCTGCGAAAAATTTCCATCGATCAGAAATTGCATTCAGTCGTATTACACCTCAACGCCACTATCTTTCAGGGATTATATTGGCACAGATAACGGCTCTTTGTATGGCATTGCAAAAGATTATAAAGAACCATTAAAAACATTTATATCGCCGCACACTAAATTGCCCAACCTGTATCTTACAGGCCAGAACTTAAACCTGCATGGCATTTTAGGCGCAGGCATCAGCGGCATTGTTACCGCAACCGCTTTAACGGGCAATAACGAAATAATTAAAAAGATAAAACATGCTTAAAACAAACAGGTTTACACGAAGGCTTTTACGTGTGTTTGGCGTTATTATTTTGTTGTTTGTTTTACTCGCAGTTTACCTTGTTTGGATATCGAATATTAAGCCGCCAAAAATTGCAAACACAACCGCTATCCAACTGGAAAGAACACAACACGACAGCAGCTTCTACACCTTAAACAATAACTGGTTTCGCAAAAGCAATTCAGGTTTATATGAAATGTATGTGGAAGGAAAACCTTTTAACCGCGGCGTTATTAATGGCAAACTCAGCAAGGAATTGATACAAAGCCAGGAAGATTATTTTGCAGAACAACTGGATAAAATGGTTCCGTCATCATTCTATCAACACTTTCTTAAATATTTTATCGGCTGGTTTAACCGCAAGTTGCCCGATAATATAACGGAAGAATATAAAGAAGAGATTTACGGTGTATCATTATCCGCTTCTGATAAATACGATTATATAGGCAGCAATTATAGCCGTTTGCTGAACTATCATGCCGCGCATGATATTGGCCACGCCTTACAAAATATGGCTTTGGTGGGCTGCACATCTTTTGGCACCTGGGGCGCTATGAGCCAGGACAGCACCATGATCATCGGGCGCAACTTTGATTTTTATGTGAATGATGATTTTGCAAAGAATAAGATCGTGCTCTTTTGTAATCCCTCGCAAGGGCATAAATTCATGTCGGTAACATGGGGCGGATTTATAGGCGTTGTTTCAGGCATGAACGATAAAGGATTGACGGTTACCATTAATGC
>JAEWBD010000169.1 GCA_023391315.1 Bacteroidota bacterium
CGTCCCATGAACGCACTTTAATGATGTCATCAAAAAAAGGATGTTGTTCAAATAAGATTATTTCAGACTGATGCATTGGCCCGCCCTGCCACTGCAATGTCTGAAAGCTGGCCTCAGACAATTTTGATTTATAATTTTCACCAACTGCAACGAGATAGCGTTTGGCATTTACATGGTTTTCAACCATGGCGCATATACGTTTTGAAAATCCTTTTTGTTTCAGATAATCAGCGCCTATACCTTCATGGTTTACCACACCATAGCCGCCCATTTCTTCCGTAATATTCACATGTTTCAATAAATGGCCTATATCATGCAAAAACGCTCCGAGCACCAGTTCCTGGTCTTCCCCCCTTGCCATTGCTTCCATAGCGCATTGTATCATGTGAGCCGTTTGCGATACGGGTTCCCCATCATAATCTTCATCGCCAAATTTTTCATACAGAAGCATTATCTCGTTTATTATATCATCTTTATGATCTGTTTCATTCATAGGATTATTTTGAAGTTATCTGATCAATGGGTTTCATTACGGGATGATCGGGTTTAAAATCAAAACCCAACAAGGCAGCAAAAGTGGCTGCCAGTTGTGCCTGGAATAAAGTATTGCCATCCGCTACTTCTCCCCTATGCTTTGTATCAGGCCCAATGGCTGCAATCCATATCTGGCCTGCATCGGCAATCTTTTCGCCGTGAGAAGTCCATTCATTTTTATTGGCATCGCCCCTGCCATGATCACATGTTATAATCAATGTGGTTTTGTCTTTGTACTCCGGCATCGACTGCAGTGTTTTCCACAGGTCAGCAATCATGGCATCTTCGGCATGTGCGCTTTTCAGGTATTGATCGTACATGCCCGCATGTGCAAAATCATCTGTTTCGTCAAAAGCGATATATAAAACTTTTGGCCTATAGGTTTTAAGATAAGTTTTACCGGCCAGGTAGGTATTTACATCCAGGCGAACATCCACAGGTTTTGCAGAAAGAAACTGAAGGTCGTTCAGTAAACTAAATTCAGGTGCATTGAATTGCAATGAATCAATACCTGCATTCACATATATACTACTGCGCCATTTATTAAGAATATACGGGAAACAATCCCATGTTGCAAAAGCGGCTACTTTTCCTTCATACCCCTTTTGCTTGTTTATAAACCCAAGCACATTTACATTCTTATTTCTTATGGTATCATTTGAATTTACAGCCGTGTCAGGATAGCCGGTAAAAATTTCATTATATCCCGGGTAAGAAAACCAGTAAGGGTTTGCATTGTTTACATAACAGTCTTTGATTCTGTTACCATATAACTGACCTTCACTCTCAATAGTAGTCCACAGGAAGGGAAATAATTTTTTTCTTCTTTCATGTATATCATTACTCCAGAATTTTTTTATAACACTCTCAGAATCGCCGGTGAATTTTTTATTTACAATGATGGCGGAATCAGCGCCTTTAAACACTTCCTGCCAGCGCATTCCATCCAATGTAACAATAACCAGGTTTTCTGTTTTACGTTGTGCCGAAACCGTCTGGCAGATAATCCCTAAAAACAAAACAGCAGCTATATACTTCATAAAAGATTTTTAAATAGCATCGCAACTTTATACAATGCCCATTGTTCTATGAGAAAAATCACATCCTATTTTAATAACCACATTTTGGCATTTATATCATCGTTGCCGCCATATTGTGCCTGCAAGGCCGCATTATAATTTGTTGCGTTGGCTGTTTTTTCATTGCCCGGATATTGAAACCGTAACGCTATGCGTTCACTATTGCCGGTGCCTGTGCCGGTGTTAAAAGCCGGAACGCCCGTTCTGCGCCATGTGAAATAAGATTCCAGCCCTGAATGGCGGAATAATGCAAGGTATTTTTGCTGCAATATCTGGGTAAGGCCATTTGTGTTATTGCCGGCGTATTTCACAAGCGGCTGTGCATAATAATTATCAAAATTCACATCAATGGTATAGGTATTACTTGTACCAAGACTGGCGCCTGGTTTTAAGAAGTAAGCGGTAAACGATCCGGAAACAGGCACGCCATAAAAATCCATGGATGAAATAATCCCTGCTTTATAATAATCTTCCGCAGCGCCCAGTGGGCCTTTATTAATCCAGCCGCGGTTAATGGCTTCCGCAATGTTGAAACAAAGCTCAGGATAACCGATCTGTATGCTTGGCTCACCGGTATAGGTTTCATAAAAATGATGACGGTTGATAAGTGAGTAATTACCGCTGTTGGTTTTTAAATACATCACGCCCTGGTCTTCGCCAGGATCAGCGCCTGCAAAGGCTTCAAAATCGGTTGGCTTAACATTGCCTTTAATCAACGCAATTGCAGGCTCTGCCGTAACAAAAACACGTGGGTCTCTCAGCTTCGTAAGCAAGGAAATATAAGTAGCTGAAGTATTATAACGCAATGCATCAAACCCGAAATTTGATGGGTTCATAGGATAATCGTTTGTAGGATGGATATACGTGTATTGCAGGTTATCGCCGCTGTTTTCCATAACAGGGTATTTGTCAGGATTATTGACGATGGTGTTGAACTGCGTTTTAATGTTCAGGCCGGCATCATCTGCCTTCATACTGCATGCAAGCAATAAACGTAAGTGCAAAGTGTTTACTGCTTTTTGCCATTTGGCAAGATCATTATTAAAGTAAATATCACCTTTCAATACCTGGCCATTTGTTGTGTTGGATGAAGGATTGGCAATAAGCTGTGAAAGATCGGTATTGGCTTTTTCAAGCCAGCCGAAGGCCTTTATAAAAACTTCTTTCTGCGTATTGTAGGCAGGTTGCAGGTTGGATAATCCTTTTAAAGCATCATCCACCGGAATATCGCCGTATTCCAGGCTCATTTTGGTAAACATATATGCCCGGAAAAAATTCCCCAGCGCCTCATAAGGATTTATTGTTTCACCGCCTGTGGCCAGTGCTGCAGCTTCCATCTTATTTACATTGTTCAATGTGTTGTAATAATCATCCTGAGAACCAAAATCGTAACGGTTATTCCCATAATAATCGTAATTGCAGCAATAATACTGGCACCATCTTTCCTGCATGGTGTAGGGTGCATCATATATATCATTTAATACACCGTTCAACAAAAGCGATGCAGGAACTTCCGATGGTTTATTGGGGTTTTTGCTGAGCGTTTCAAAGCTTTTTTTGCAGGAGGCAAAAACAATTAATAACAGGATAATGACGGTATATTTATTATTATTTTTCATTTCAGTTGTTTTAGAAGATGATGTTTACATTAAGTCCATACCTGCGTGTTGTGGGCGATTGCAGTGCAGTGCCGGTTGTTGAATAATTATACTGGTCAAGGTCAACATCCCTGAATCTTTTATCGCCATAGAAATAAATAAGATTCCTGCCCACCAGTGAAATGGAAACCTTTTGAATAAAGCCCCGCTGCAGCCATTGCTGCGGCAAATCGTAACTAATGGTTACTTCCCGCAGCTTTGCATATGTTTTGCTCATTAAGTTGGCTTCTGAAATGCCATAAAATTTGCTCACATAATCCTGCACGTGCGCAACCTGGGTATTGGGTGAAAACTTAAGCGCATCATAATTTAATATGGCGCCCGTTTCAGAGTCGAAATTGATGTCTGCACCATTGCTTACCACAACACCTTCACCTACGTATGTGCCGGGGAAATCCGGGTCGCCGGCATGATCATTATCATCTTCACGCGATTTACCAATAGCGCCCTGAACGGTTTCAATATTCCTGCCACCCTGCATGGTTTTAAGGCGCATGTAATCTGACGTAATGCCGCCAACATTTCCATCAAACTGGAAACCCAGCGTAAAGCTTTTATAGGTAAACTTGTTATAAATGCTCCATTGAAATTTCCCATTTAAATAACCCAGGAATTGCGGAACAGGATTAGCCAATGGCTTGCCTGCATCATCGTTCACAATCTGGCCATCCTGCGTTTTTACAAATGCGCTTCCGTAAAATTTATCTACGCGGTCGCCGTTATGAAAAAAGGTTCTATATACGTCCTGCCCTGGTGGCAATTCTTTATACTTGTCCTGGTAAGTGCTCCAGTTTACCAACACATCCCACATAAGGTTCTTGGTTTTAACCGGTGTGCCGGACAATGAAAGCTCATAACCCGTTTTCTCTGTTTTTAAAGCGTTGAGATAATAATAAGCATAGCCGGTAGCTGTTGAAATAGGATTAGCCAGTACTTGCGGACCATCAATATACTGGAATGCAGTAGCACTGAAACCAAGCCGGTTGTTCAGGAATTTTATATCAAAACCTTCTTCATAATTCACACGCGTAAATGGCTTCAGGTTAGGATCATATAAATTAGAATTAGCATAGGCCGCCGGTTGGTTATTATAAGGCTTGCGCGATGAATACGGTGTATCCAGAGAATAATCCGGGCCGCCGTATGGTGATAAATAATTATTGCCGTAGTCAAGCGGGTAATCATAAATCGACTGGCCAGAAGGTGAGCTGCCGAATGCTGTTATAGTAGTAAATGGAGCAACACCTATTGTTGGTGAAGTGGCATCGCCTTTTACATTGGCATACGATGCACGGATTTTTAAAAAAGAAATAGCTTTCGGTAATTGAATATAATCTGATAGTACAGACGAAACAGAGATGCCCGGATAAAAATACGTTAACTGGTTTGGCGATGCAGATGATTTGTCAATTCTTCCTGTAGTAGATAAGGTGGCATATTTACCAAGCGATGCATCCAGGGAATAGTAACCGCTGTAAATACGCATGTCTGATTCAAAACTGTTTGCCTGTATGGGGTTTAATGAATTGCTGAAGGAATATACTTCTGGCACGCTTAAATAATCAGTAGAGGCCCAGCCGGAGTTATAGGAAAACAGCCTTGCGCTGGCTCCGATTAAACCGGAAAGATTAAGAAAACCGGCGACGGTATAATTGTAGTTTAACTGCAAATCTGAATTGCTTTCAAACAAATCACGCCTGTCTTCCCTGTAATCACCGAGATTTTGTTCACGGCCGTATGGGTGTGCAGAATAAGGCATTTTTTCGGTACGCAATAAGTTGTAGGTAGTGACCTGTGTGCGCAGGTTTACATTCAGGTGATCATCAATTTTATAGTTAGCCGAAACATAACCATAGATGTCTGTTTTATAATGTCCGCGCATCCATTCTTTCACCATCAGCCATGGGTTATGATAACGCTGGTATTCTGCAAAAACAGATTGTGTGCCTGTTTTGCCGGGCTGCCAGATGTTTTTGATATCAGGCGATTCAACATCCCAATCTGCGCCCGTCCACACAGCTATACCATATATCAAACTGTTTGGGCCGTAATCCACATCCGGAAAATTAGGTGTGTATTGACGATTGAAGTTCAGGTTAGCCTCTATCTTCAATCTTTTTGACGGGTTGTATGAACCATAGACATTAAAATCAGTAATATTCAATTCTGTATTGGGAACAATGCTTTGCTGATAGGAATGGGATAATGAAAACCGGAGATTATAATTATCACCATTGGCCGTCAATGCTATATTATTGGTGGTTTGAAAACCGGTGCGCAGGAAGTTCTTTAAATTATTGGCGCCGCGTGCCACCCAGGGTGTTGGTTTTATATTACCCGTCCACACCCTGCCACCAGGAAAAGTAGTGGTATACGTGGTGTTGGGATCGTATTCGCCATCATATTGCGGAATCAACTGCCCTTCAAATTTTGGGCCCCATACATCGTAGTCATTGTCATTTAAACCGCCACCCTTTCCGTCGCCAAAAGCATATAATTCATTTTCGCCCGGGCCATACTCGGTTTGTATGCGCGGGAATGCAAGAAAACCTTTGTCAATAGAATTGGTTGAGTTGATTTCAACTGTAAACCCCTTCCGGTTTTTACCTCCTTTTTTTGTGGTGATAAGAATGGCGCCATATTCGGCACGGCTTCCATATAAAGCAGCAGCAGTCGGCCCTTTTAATATGGTAAAGGATTCAATATCATCCGGGCTTATGTTCCATGTGTCGGAACTGATAGGAACACCATCTACCACATACAACGAAATTTCATTACCACGTAAAAGCACGGTGGGCTTTCTTAACAGTTCGGCTGAAGGCCCGACAGACAGCCCGGCCACTTTTCCCGTAAGGCCTGTAAAAGGATTCGGATCTCTTGCCTTGGTAATATCTTCACCTTTTACTTCCTGAATGGCATAGCCAATTCTTTTAATTTCTTTTTTTACACCAAGCGCTGTAACCACAACATCAGTTAACTGCTGCGATGCTGCTGAAAGCACAATGTTCAGAAAGCTTCCATCATTTACAGGTACGCTTTTCATATTGTATCCAACAAAGCTTACCGTGATACTTGAGCCCTGGGCTGCATTAATAGTGAAACTGCCTTCTCTGTCTGAAGAAACCCTTTGATTCCCGGCGCTTATAGTGGCTCCGGCCACAGCCTGCTGAGATAAGGAGTCAATAATTTTGCCGTGTACAGGAAATGTTTGAGCATTAAGTTTTAAGAAAAAAAATACACAACCAAATATGATTGTCAGTTTACGTAGAGCTGGCTTCATAACACTTAGTTTTAGAATGAGGCCGCAAAACTATCTACGCGTTTTTATGCAGTATTTACGGGGCTGTTAACAAATAATGAAATAATTATTAAGCTTTGCCGCTTAATAATTACATAACCTCAGTTTAATACTCTATTTGTATTTCTTGTTTATAACTAACCTGTTTCTATTATGGAAAGGCAGTCCACACTTTTGTTGCAGGCAGCATAAGTCACACATCAGTGAATATTAAACTTAAAAATTCAAAAGCCCCGATGCTCAATTGTAGTCTTATTGAAATGTCATGATTCCCTGGCAGGGAAGGGAGAATTATTGCCTGCATTTTCCTTTGCTGCAATAGCCATCACAGAGCTACCCGCAGTGCATTACCATTATAAAACGTGATTTTGATTTATTCCGTTCTTAAATTCTTTGCCGGTTTGGAAACGGCCGCTTTATATGTTTGAGATATGATTGTAAATAAACCTATACCCAGTAAAAACAGGAAGCACATGAACACATTTATAAAATCAAATTGCGCTCTGTCGGTAAAATTCTGAATAAACATTTTTGCAAGAAACCATCCTATCGGCATTGCAATAAAACCAGCTATAAATAAAAGCTTGATAAACCCTTTTGAAAGAATTTTTACAATTTGAACTTCATGAGCGCCGACAATTTTTCTAATGCTTATTTCTTTGCTTTTTACCTGAACCGTATATACAACAAGCCCGAGCAAACCAAGTGTTGCAATAGCTAAAGCAATAAATCCCAGGAATCCCAACAAGGAAATAGTTGCTGTTTGGGAATTGGCTTCATCAAGATCATCAGACAACCATGATGCGGTAACAGGCTGCGACGGGCTTAATATTTTTAACGATGCTTTTACCCGGTCTTCTATTGCTGTTTTATTATCTCCTATTGTTTCGATATACAAATTTGTACAGGCATTCTTTTTAGCCCTGAATGCCAAAGGGTCAATTGGCATGCCGGCACTTTCATATTTAAAATCCCTGAGAATGCCTTTTATTTCCAGTTGTGTTGAATCATCAAGCCATAATTTTTCGCCAACAGCTTTTGCCGCATTAGCAAAACCAAATGCATGCGCTGCTTTTTCATTCAATAAAATATACTCCTCCTTATCATCTTGTGCCTGGCCTGGAAAATTTGTTCCAGCCAGGAATGCAAAATGCATAACGGAGATAAAATTATCATCCGCATAATAATAATTCAACCCGATAGCATCTTTACGGCTGCTCAACCAAAAAGGGGCATTCATACCGCTAAAGTGTTTTGTAAAATTTGCAGAAGATGCCGAAACATTTTTCACGCCGCTAACAGCACTGAGCTTCTGTGCAGCTAACCGTTCATTTATATCATTTAATGGAATTACCATTACGTGATCCCGCTTAAAACCCGGATCGGCTTTAGCCATGAATGTAAACTGCTTATAAAATACAAACAGGAAAATAATTACTACCAGCGAAAGGCTGTACTGAAAAACAATCAGTGTTTTTTGCAGGCTTACTTTGCCTAAAATTTTTGCTGTTGACAAATTTTTCAACACCCGTACCGGCTTAAATGCCGATAAGATCCATGCCGGTGCTGAGCCGGCTATGAAGCCTGCGAATAATGCATATATGAACGACCAAACAACGAACCCTGCATTGTAATGAAACGAAGATGGGATGAATTCATAATCATCATTAAAGGGTGCATAACGAACGATAAGATAAAGGATAAGCCAGGCGAACGCTAATGAAAACACGGACAATAAAACAGATTCAAAAATATATTGCACAAAAACCTGGGAGCGTTTTGCACCCGCTATTTTTCTTATTCCTACTTCTTTGGCCCTTGTTAAAGCACGTGCAATGGTAAGGTTAGTATAGTTGAAGCATGCGGCCAGCAATATCAGTAAGGCAATGCCTGCCTCGGCATAAATTTTTGCCCATGAAGTTCCGCCGGCATTGTCATTATCTAAATAAGTGCTTCCGGGCGTTATTTTATTAAAGGGCTGCAAATGAAATGCTGAAACACCATCTTTATTTACTTTATTCAAATTATTGGCAATCCTGTTCAGTTGTGACTGCAATGCAATTGGCTGCGCATTTTTATTCAATAGCACATAAGTATAGCCGGCATTAAAAGCAAACCAGTCGGCTGATTTCTCTGCGAGTGTTTTCTTTATTTCCATTTGAGGAATACTGCTGTAAGAAGCGTATGCCTCATAGTTGAGGTGAGACTTACCGGGCGGTGAATTTAAAACGCCTGTTACCAAAAAAACTGACCCATTATCAAATTGTATGACCTTGCCAACAGCATTCGTGTTGCCAAAGAATTTTTCGGCGGTTAATTTACTTATTACAACGGTATTGGGGTCTTTTAAAGCCGTAGCCACATTGCCGGCCAGTAACGAAAAGCCGAACATGGAAAAAAAAGATGGTTCCGTAAAAGCGCCGTTTATATACATTTCCTTGCCGTTAGCCGTTGCGCGCCCATTCAATGCAGGATAGATATTTACCGCATCTTCTATAATTGTATGGTCTTTATCCAGGCCATCCAGCAGCGGAAGCGGTGTGCTTGCCATTTGCCAGCGTTCACCAGTTTTTTTATTGTACTCAGAAGTAATACGGTAAGTTCTTTCAGGGTTGGGGCTAAATTTATCATAGCTCAATGCATCCTGTGTGCGAATTAAAATCATTAATCCAACAGACATACTAAGCCCTAATCCAAAAATATTGATAAATGTCGTTAGCCTGTTTTTAAAAAGACTTCTTATAGCAGTCTTTAAATAACTTTTAAACACGATATAAAATTTAAATTTTGAATTGATTTTTCAACATGGAGTTGGTTTATGCCGAAAGATATTGATAAAAACCTGCCGGATCCCAAACCGGCAGGCGATGTTTAAAAACCTCAACAAAGCTCCAACCCTCCACGGTTAAAAGCTTGTGCCAAAACACTTCAACAGCCGTGCCAATGCCAGAATACCCGTACCGTATGCATTTCAGGAAATCAGGTCAATTAAAAGCGTTCGAATGTGAACAGTATTTTGTGCGGGAATGAACAAAATTTTAATATGGTATTATTATCAACACTACACACTTTGTTTCAGGCTTCAGTTTTTCTTCAGACTTACGCCTGTATTTTGTTCCTTACAGCCGCTCACGTCAGGCAACAGTCCATCCCGGCGGGTAAAGGGCCACAACCGGAAGCAGCTTTTCTGCAAGGCCGTGGCGGCGAACCATCCGGTCCGTCTTTAGATGACGGAACCATATTGCCACAAACCGACCGGACATCTTATCCCCTTTTTCAATTGCTCTTTTAAATTGATATGAGTCAAATCACTGCAATCATTAATGAAGATCATGTTTTCACAAAATCGTTAGCCGGAACTTCATGTAAAGAATAAATCTTATGCATTTACATTTAATGATTACACACTTACCCATCTTTGGTACCATCATTGGCCTGCTGCTGCTTTTATACGGCAGGCGCACAGGAAGCTATCATACACAGATGGCTGCCTATACCTTACTACTGGTGGCTGCAGCAGGATGTATTATAGCTTATTTAACCGGTGAGGCCGCTGAGGAAGTCGCTGAAAATATTCAAGGAATTGAAAAAAACATGATTGAAGAACACGAAGAGTTTGCCAAATTCACACTGGTCGCTGCCATCGCACTGGGCATAGGAGCGCTTGCCGGCGCTTATCTAACCTGGAAAAAGTCGCAGTTTACTAATGCAATCCTGACTATCGTCCTTATTTTGTCGCTTATCTGTTTTGGAATGTCTGCATGGACAGGTTACCTGGGAGGCCGCATAAGGCACACGGAAATAGACAATGCCGTGATACGTACAGAAAACATACATGGAGAACAGGCCGCTATCAGCATTAAAGGTTCATAATTTCGAAAAACGTTCCTCGTTGAATCAGCGCCAGGCACTTTTTCTGCCTGATTTTAATCCATTACATTTTTAAACAAAACCGCTTTGATACAGCATCAGCACTTTTTAATCAATACCTGAAACACGCTATGCTGCATGAAATTGTAACATGATTCATGGGAGAGCAACAACCCGCCTAACCGTTCATGTTCGTACAAAAAACTGTCCGCTTCCGTACATTTTTAATCAACCTGATTTTCTGAAATACAGGCTGTACACACATTCCAGTATTGGCATACCTGTTGAGTTTGTCAGAATAAGCTTTTAACCCTGGAGGATTAAAGCTTATTGGGATTTTTAAACATCACCTGCCGGTTATGGGGATCCGGCAGTTTTTATCAACGTTCATCCGCCTAAAATCAACTTTTATGTTTAAAAATTATTTCAAAATAGCAGTGCGGTATTTGGTTAAGCAAAAAATGTATTCTGCAATAAAAATTGGCGGCTTTGCATTAAGTATTGCTGCCTGTTTGTTGATTGCATTGTATATAAAAGACGAATTGAGCTATGATAAAAACTGGGTATATGCTGATCGTATTTACAGGATAACAGGTGAATACAACAACAACGGAAAAATTCAAACCGGTAACGATTGGCCCGCACCTATGGCAAAGGCTTTAAAACAAGATTTTCCTGAGGTAGAAAAGTCCGGACGCTTTATGGATGCGCCGCTTTTTTATGGTGCCGGCAGTAATCAGATAAGACGATCAGATGCAGAACAAAATACGTTTGAGCAAGGCTTTAGTTATTCAGACCAGGATATGCTCGATATGCTGCAGGTGCCAATGGTATATGGCGACAGGGCACATGCTTTGAGCGAGCCAAATACAATGGTGATTTCAAAAAGTAAGGCCGACAAATATTTTCCCAATCAAAATCCGGTTGGAAAAATAATGTTCCTGAACAACGACACAAAGAACCCTTATAAAATTGGTGGCGTAATGCAGGACTTTCCAACCACTTCGCATATTCATTACGATTTTCTTTTAACCATGACGGGGCACCAGCTTTGGGATGGTGAGCAAACTACATGGATGGCGAGTAATTATCCTACTTATGTTTTGCTGAAACCGGGTGCTGATGCTGCACAATTTCAAAATAAACTGCAACAAATTCTTACCAAATATTATGTTCCGGCTTTAAAAGCGGAAGGCGATAAACAAGCTGATGATCTTGCTAAAAAAGCAAAACTTTTTATACAGCCTATAACGAACATTCATCTTTACTCCGCCAATATTGACGACCGTCTTGAAAAAGGTGATATAAAGTTTGTGTGGCTGTTTGGAGCAATTGCGGTGTTTATTCTTGTAATTGCATGCATTAATTTCATCAACCTGTCAACCGCCAAATCCGCTAACCGTGCAAAAGAAGTTGGTTTAAGAAAAGTAGTTGGCTCGCATCGCATCAATCTTATAAAACAATTTCTCACCGAATCATTATTGTTTAGTGTTTTGTCTTTTATGCTGGGTTTGTTAATTGCGATATTGCTGCTCCCCTACTTCAATACACTTGCCGCAAAACATTTAACCATTCCGTGGACGGCATGGTGGTTACTGCCATTAATGCTTGCTGCAGCCATTTTAATCGGGTTGTTTGCGGGTTTGTATCCATCATTTTATTTGTCTTCATTCAAACCTATTAATGTTTTAAAAGGACAGTTGAGCAGGGGCAGTAAAAATTCATTTCTAAGAAACGGGTTAGTTGTTTTTCAATTCACTACTTCTATCATCCTTATCATTGGTACCATTGTTATTTATAGTCAAACAAAATATATACTCAATAAAAAAATTGGTTTTGATAAAGACCAGGTGCTACTGATACAGGGAACAAATACGCTTGAAAATAAAAGAGATGCTTTTAAAGATGAGTTGCTGAAATCTTCTGAAATAAAAAGTGTTTCTGTAAGTGATTACCTGCCCGTAGCCGGCACCAAACGTAATGGCAATACATTTTATAATGAAGGAAAAAAGAAAGAAGATATTGGCGTGTTTGGCCAGATATGGACGGTTGATTATGATTATCTCAAAACATTGGGTATGCATATGCTGCAGGGAAGATATTTTTCAAAAGAAATGGCTTCAGATTCGGCTGCAGTAGTTATCAACCAGGCAATGGCAGCAGAACTTGGCTTAAAGAATCCTGTGGGAAAACGCATAGAAAATGGCTGGCAAAAATTTAATGTGATTGGAGTGATGGAAGACTTCAATTTTGAATCAATGAAACAAAGTGTAACGCCACTTTGTTTTGGTTTGGGAAATTATAACTCTTCCATTATTTCTGTAAAAATAGCAGGCGCGGATGTAAAAAAAGTTATCAACTATGCATCATCCGTTTGGAAAGATTTTTCACCCAATCAACCTTTTCGCTACACGTTTCTTGATGAAAGTTTTGCGAATATGTATGCAGATGTAAAACGTACCGGGAGCATCTTCACCAGTTTTGCAATACTTGCCATCATTATCGCATGTCTTGGCTTATTCGCATTATCAGCTTTTATGGCAGAGCAACGTAATAAAGAAATCGGCGTCCGCAAAGTGCTTGGCGCCAGTACAGGCGCTATAACATCAATGCTCTCAAAAGATTTTTTGAAACCCGTCATGCTCTCAATTGTTATTGCCTCTCCTGTTGCATATTGGGCAATGACAAAATGGTTACAGGATTATTCATATCGCATTTCAATAACATGGTGGATGATTGCCATTGCAGGTTTCGCGGCCATTATAATTGCGTTGTTAACGATCTGCTTCCAAACCATAAAAGCTGCGATGACAAATCCTGTTAAGTCGTTGCGGGCAGAGTGAAGCGGTCAGGCTTTAATGATCAAAGCTGCAAAAACCAAATATTTGCCGTGTTTATACAAAGCACGGCATACAACTTAAATTATGCCCATGTTCAAAAATTATTTCATTCCAATCAGAAGTATGTGGAAGAACAGGCTGCATACATTCATCAATATCACAGGGAAAAACCCGTTTGCACATAATCACATATACTTGCTGAATAATGATTTTACAACGCCTCTTCAATGGTATGTGCAGCCTCAACTGAATGCCTATACCAACCCGGTTATATTACTCACCACACGCTGGACAACGAGCGCCGGTGAAACCTTACCTGGGCTATGATTACACAACCCCATATTACACAGGTGGGCGATACAACCGCCGGCGGGTTCTCGGATGTGCTTGCGCGTGAACTGCCAAACGGCTGGCTTTACTTTACCAGTGTTGGCGATTATCGTGATGCCAACGGGAAAAGCATGGAAGGAAAGGGCATTGCGCCTGTGAAAAGAATTGTGAATACGAAAGAAGATATTCAGAGCGGAAAAGATATGGTGTTGGAAGAAGCGGTTAAAATGCTGGAATAGAAATGCATGTATCCGAAAGTTAATGAAGGCTTACAAGCAGCAGGTTATCCTCAGATAAACCCTGAGAGTAAACGCCGGTCGCTGAAGCGGTTGATTGTGATACGATATGTAGTTGCGTGCGCAATAACCTGCATCGAATTGAGAAGCTGGTTTTCAAAAACGATTTTCTTATTTTCTTACCGGCACTACCAATACAGGAACAGGAGAATGCCTGATCACCCGCTCTGCAACGCTTCCCATCAGGATATGGGAAAGCCCGGTTCTGCCATGTGTGCCAATTACAATGAGGCTGGCTTCCCATTCATCGCAGGTTTTTTTTATCATATCAGCCGGGGTTCCTTCCTCAATAAATGACCACACCTTCTGCTCTTTAAATATATTTTTAATAAGCATCTTCTGGACTTTCTTTAAATCATCCTTTATCATCCCTGTCATTTCACGTGGCGTCACTCCGCCCTCTGCCATAACGAATGC
>JAEWBD010000230.1 GCA_023391315.1 Bacteroidota bacterium
ACTTTATACGGGCACATGTACCGCGTAAAGGCGAAAAGGGGGCAGCGTGTAAAAAGGGGGGAAGTAATTGGTTATGTAGGCAGCACCGGCAAAAGCACGGGCCCGCATTGTCATTATGAAGTACACAGAGGCAAAAACCCGGTTGACCCGGTGTATTATTTTTATAACGATCTCACACCCGAACAATATGACCGTGTGCTGAAGCTGGCACAAACAGCCAATCAAAGTTTTGATTAATTTTAAAAACTAAAACCAGCCATATGTTTGAACAATTACTATCGCTTGTAAAAGAAAATGCAGGCAATGACATTATAAATAACAATGCCATACCTAATGAAAGAAATGATGAAGCTGTGGAAACTGCCACGCAATCAATTTCTGAAACTTTCCAGAGCGCCATACAGGGCGGCAATGTAAATGAAGTAATGCAGCTTTTTAACAACGGAGGCGGCAATACTTCTTCACTGGCGCTTACACAAAATATGCAGGGGAATTTAATGGAGAAACTGATGCAGAAATTTGGCTTGTCGAATGCGCAGGCAGGCGGCATTGCCTCATCACTCATTCCTATGGTATTAAATAAGCTTACCCATAAAACAAATGATCCTAATGACGGCAGTTTTGATCTTTCTTCCATATTGAGCCATTTTGGCGGCGGCAATTTTGATGTTGGCTCTGTACTAAGCCAGTTTGGTTTGGGGAATAACAATAAGAATTCCGGCGATAATAAAGGCGGCGGTTTGGGTGATGTATTGGGCGGCCTGTTTGGCAAATAATGCTATTGCAAGATGAATAAAGTGGATTGCCCGGCGCGCAGCGCCGGGCAATCTTTTTTGTTGTATGCTGATTATTACCTGCATTTCCAAAATAAAAAACTGGATGGATATACACTAATGGTTTTGAATTGCAGAAACGGGAAATCAACTCAAAATCATTTTACACATGTCAGCTTGCCTCCGGAAGCGGAAAATACCTATACTAAAAATCGGGCTTTTCACATCTTTCAATAATCGATTCCCCGCAACTAAAATGACACCAGGCAATCGAAATGTCAAGGGAATAGAAAGAATCTTTTAAAAAAAATATACCGATCGGTATATTTTTTTCTTATCTTTGCGATCGAAATGAAAGAAGCACTATCAAAATCTGAACGCACACGCCAATTAATTATAGAAAAAACAGCGCCGGTTTTCAATATGAAAGGTTATGCCGGCACATCCATGTCAGATTTAACGGAAGCTACAGGATTAACTAAAGGCAGTATTTACGGAAACTTTAAAGATAAAGAAGAAGTGGCATTGGAGGCTTTTCGCCATAATGCCAAAATTCGTAAAAATGCAATAGCAACGGAAATAAATGCAGCACAGACTTACACGGAAAAGCTAATGGTTCTTACCAGGATGTTTCACAGCAGTAATATTCGCATTTTTCCAAAGGGAGGATGCCCGTTAATAAATACAGGCGCCGAAGCAGACGACACGCATGAGGAGCTTCGCAAGGCTGTTTCTGCAGAGTTACTGCAATGGAAAAAAGATATTTCAACCATTATTAAAAAAGGTATTTCGGCAGGAGAATTCCGCCACGACGTGGTAATAGAAAAATTTGCTTTGTCTGTAATTGCACTGGTTGAAGGCGGAATTTTTATAGCGGGAAGCACCAAAAATCCTGCGTTTTTAGATACCGTTTTGCAAACAATAAAAGATATGATTCACAGTATTTCAGTTTAACATTCGAATAAAATTTTTTGCACTAAAATATACCGATTGGTATATTTTATAAATAAGCCGGTTGAGAGTAATGCACGCTGCTCAAAACGGTAAATAAATTAAAGAGTGTGCTGATAGATTTAAAATTCATAAAATGAAAACAACAGGAAAAACAATTCTCATCACCGGGGGAAACTCAGGGATTGGCTTTGAGATAGCCAGGTTATTAAGTGTTGACAACAAAGTGATTATTGTGGGCAGAAGTAAGCAAAAGTTAAACGCAGCACAGGAACAATTACCTGATGCCATCATTATCCAGGCAGACATTACAAACGGGGATGACGTTAATAGACTGGTTGACGAAATTAACAGTACATACAATAACTTGAGCGTGCTGATTAATAATGCAGGCTTTGCTTATGAATATTCAATTGGCGAGCAGGCAGATGCACGCACGAAAGCTATTGCTGAATTTGAAACCAATTATTTTTCACCTATACGCCTGATAGAAAAGTTATTGCCTCTATTGAAAAAACAGCCGGAGTCAGCTATCGTGAACGTTACATCAGCAGTGGCGTTAACACCGTGGATAGCTGTTCCCACCTATTCAAACAGCAAGGCAGCGCTCCGCTCTTACACGCAGGTTTTACGACATGAATTAAAAAATACAAGTGTAAAAGTGTTTGAATTGTTGCCACCGCTGGTGGATACACCTTTTACTAAAAACCTTGCCGGCGCTAAATACGGAATGCCTGCACCGGAGGTTGCCGAAGTGTTTTTAAAAGCCTTCAACGAAAACCAATTAGAAATACCTGTTGGTACAGCAGTTAACTTACGTAATGGTTTCTTTGCAGAAGAAGGAATTATAAACGCATTCAACATAATGAACCGATTGGCATAGTTTGCCAGTTGTTGTGGGCTGCCAGAACGCATTATAAAAAGGCCGGAAAGGGGACCTTATATTACCGGATATTTTAAAGGTTGATATTCACGAACCGGGTTTCCTGGCCAGGCGGCATGAATTATTTTTTGTTAGATAGTAAGATGAATTTGTTGAATAAAAGTGCGTTTACCTTCTTACCAGGCAAAAAATAAGCAAGGCACTTGAAAATAATTTCCAGGTGCCTTGTTTTGTGTGACCCCGTCAGGATTCAAACCTGAAACCTTTTGA
>JAEWBD010000292.1 GCA_023391315.1 Bacteroidota bacterium
GAACAAAGCAATACTGGAAACACTCACTTCCATTAAGCGTGCCGGAGCCGATTTAATTGCTACTTATTTTGCAAAGGACGCAGCGAGGATTTTACAGGGCTGATCTGAATAAATGAATAAATCAATATGAAGATTACTAAAAGTGAAGAATTATTTTACCGTGCGCAACGTTCTATTCCCGGCGGTGTAAACTCGCCGGTACGCGCTTTTAAAAGCGTGGGCGGAACACCTTTATTTATAAAGAAAGCAAAGGGCGCTTATTTATATGATGCAGATGATAACCGGTATATAGATTATATTAATTCCTGGGGTCCCATGATTATGGGCCATGCATTTGAGCTGGTAGTAGAAGCCATACAAAAAAAGGCTGTAGATTCCACTTCATTTGGCGCACCTACCGAGCTTGAAATTGAAATGGCAGAACTTATAAAAAGCATGGCACCGAATGTTGACCTGATAAGAATGGTAAGCAGCGGCACAGAAGCCTGCATGAGCGCTATCAGGCTGGCACGTGGTTATACAGGCAGGAATAAAATAATAAAGTTTGAAGGCTGTTATCATGGCCATGCAGATAGCTTTTTGGTGAAAGCGGGCAGCGGCGTTGCTACTTTCAATATACAAACAGTACCGGGTGTAACAGCAGGCGTTGCAGCAGATACTTTAACCGCGCCGTATAACGATATAAATGCAGTTGAACAACTCATAGCTGAATATAAAAATCAGATTGCTGCAATTATCATAGAACCTGTTGCCGGCAACATGGGCTGTATTTTACCTGCTGAAAATTTTTTAGAACAATTGCGAACAATATGCACGAAGGAAGATATTATTTTCATTTTTGATGAGGTGATGACAGGCTTTCGCCTTGCTCCGGGCGGTGCACAGGAAAGATTAAACATTGATGCAGATTTGGTTACCTATGGAAAAGTAATTGGCGCCGGCATGCCCGTGGGGGCTTTTGGCGGCAAGCTTAATATAATGAAACAAATAGCGCCGCTCGGCAATGTGTACCAGGCTGGCACATTAAGCGGCAACCCTATTGCCATGGTTGCAGGGTTTACAATGCTTAGTTATCTAAAGAGTAATCCTTCCGTATACCAGGATCTTGATGAGAAAGGCGATTATTTAAGAAAAGGATTATTTAATGTGTTTGATAAAGCAAATATCCCGGTAGCTATTAACCATATTGGTTCAATGTTATCCGTACATTTTACCAATAAACCAGTAAATAATTTTGCCGGTGCATCAACTGCAAATATTGCCTTGTTCAATAAATTCTTTCATGCCATGTTAGATGAAGGCGTTTACCTGCCGCCATCAGCATTTGAAAGCTGGTTTATGAGCAATGCCTTGACTTATGCTGATTTAGACAATACAATCACAGCAACGGAAAATGCAGTTAAAAGTATTAGCGGCGTTTAGAAACTATTTCGATTATTTGGCGGAGGTTGATTATGAATAGTGGTCAGGCGCTTCGGGAAACCACTTAATTAATTTTTACAACTGAAAGCGTCAGACCGGTAACTGTCAATGCCACTCAAACAATTTGTTCAACCCCTTACATGTTTTCATCTCTTTCAACTGATATAATTTTATGCCGGTTTTTTACCGGCATAACTGTTTTATACCCGTATTTGTTATAAGTAAAAAACGTTGGCAACGATCGTTTTTTATCAAGAGTTGGATTTTAAGTGTTTGCATCTTTCCATAGATTATACGGCTGTAAAAGCTAATACAGGCTTTGATTCCTGTGAAGGTGAAAATAAGCTGCTTACGGTACAAAGAAGATACCTATCAAATTTATTCCAGCTTAAATTAAACTTCATTATGTTTCAATATGCGGGCTTTTTGTTTACGCTTAATTTGCAAAGTCTGAAGTATGTATTAATTTCCTGCACATGAAAAAGATATTATTAAGCGCATTTATCATTATTACCTGCCAAACCTTTGCACAGCAACAGTATGAAACACTTAAGGCCATTCATTATTACGATGATGCCATCAACAAAAAAGATACCTATATAGATTCGCAATGCGTGCTCGATTTATATTACCCGAAAGGTGTAAAAAATTTTGCAACCATTATATGGTTTCATGGCGGTGGTTTGTCAGCCGGCCACCGCGAAATACCGCAACAGCTTATGGATAAAGGTTATGCAGTTGTGGGTGTTGGTTACCGTTTTTCACCGCGTGTAAAAGCGCCTGCTTATATTGAAGACGCGGCGGCGGCAACAGCCTGGGTTTTTAAGCATATACAGGAATATGGCGGTAGCAATGAGCTCATATTGCTTTCCGGTCATTCTGCAGGCGCTTATCTTGATATGATGATAACGCTCGATAAACATTATCTCAAAAAATATAATATTGATGCCAATACTATTGCAGGATTAATTCCTTTAAGCGGCCAGTGCATTACACACTTTACGGTGCGGCAGGAGCGTGGCATGGAAGCAACAAAAGTTGTGGTAGATTCATTGGCGCCTTTATATTTTGTGCGCAAGGATGCGCCGCCCATGCTGTTAATTACCGGCGACAGGGAGCTTGAACTTTATGGCCGCTACGAAGAAAATGCTTACATGAAAAGGATGATGATGCTTACCGGTAATACAACCACCACTTTATATGAAGTGCAGGGTTACGATCATGGCGGCATGCCTGCGGGAGCATTTCCATTATTGCTTAAAGAAGCAGACAGGCGCGTAAAGGAAATTAATGCGGGCCATAAATAAAATCTATATAACAGTATAATATGAAACAATACGGAGCTGCAGTCTTGGTTTTCCTGGTATGTGCATCGTTTTTAAATCAAACACATGCACAAACAGAGGTGGAAGCTTGGGGCAACTTAAAAGGTGTACGCATAAATGGGCAGTTAATAAATTTTGAATCGGCCATTGCGGTAATTAACAGCGATTGGTCAAAAGTAAATACGACGGCAAAAGAGCGGCAACATCCAAAATTTGACAGGCAGGGCAATAAGCAGATCATCACCACACAGCTCGATAGTTTTTATATTGTTGAACAGTTGGAAGATATCACCGAAGGCATTTGTAAAGCAACGGTTCAGTTCACATCAAAAAAAGATACAATGCTGGCTGGTTTGTACTTTGATTTGAAACTGCCGTTAGCAGATTATAATAAAGGAATTTTGCAGACCGTAAAATCAATATCAAATATATCTCCAAAGTATGTGTTGAATGAACAAAAAGAAAATATAGTAATTGCCGCAACAGCTATAAAGGTAAGCACACCTCAAAAGCAGCTTCAGCTAAAATTCAATCAATCAACAACTATAATTATCAAACAGCGGAAGGATAATTTCATTCATGTTTATATCCCGGTTAAAACAGGCAGTTTTACCAATGGGCAAACTGGTGAAATTGTATTTACTATAGAAGCATCCGGCACAATTGATAAAGCACCTGTAACTGTTACAATCGATCCATCTAAACAAGGCCGCATATTCGCCGGTTTTGGTGGTAATTTCCGTTTGCAAAATCCAAAGAACGATCCGCAGGTAATTGATTATTGCTTGAACAATATGCGTGTTGCCTGGGGCCGCGTTGAAATGCCCTGGCGTTTGTGGCAGCCTGATGAAGACAGCAACCCGCTTGATTCAGCTAAAGCAGGCAAACTTAACCCGCATGTAAAGGAAAGTATGGAGATGGTGCAGCGGTTAAGCAAACTGGATATTCCTGTTATATTGTCTGCATGGTTTCCGCCGCAATGGGCTGTAACCGGAAAACTGCAGTTAAGAAAACAACCGGATGAAGAATGGGGTAACCCGCTTGATCAAAATAAAGCACAGGAGATTTATAAGTCAATCGCAGACTACATACAATATCTAAAAGACGCTTATGGTGTTGAAGTAAAATTATTCTCTTTTAATGAATCGGACCTGGGCATTAATGTGCGGCAAACAGGAGAAGAGCATGCTAAACTTATTAAAGAATTAGGCGCTTATTTTCAATCGCGTGGTTTGCAAACAAAAATGTTATTGGGCGATAATTCTGATGCCACTACTTATTCATTTATTTACCCTGCAATGAATGATGCTGCAACGCACCAGTATATTGGCGCCATATCTTTTCATTCATGGCGCGGGTGGAACGATACGACTTTGCAAAAATGGGCAGATGCAGCCACCAAAATGAACCTGCCTTTATTCGTAGGTGAAGGCAGTATAGACGCGGCCGCCTGGGCCTATCCGAAAATATTTGAAGAACAAACCTATGCGCTGGAAGAAATTAATTTATATGTGCGGTTGCTGAACATTTGCCAGCCGCTGAGCATTCTGCAATGGCAACTCACTTCAGATTATTCGCCATTAAAGGGCGGCGGTATTTTTGGTAACAATGATGCGCTGCAGCCCACGCAACGATTCTGGAATTTAAAACAGCTTGCGTCCGTTCCGTCAAACATAGCCGCTATCCCGGCTACATCAAACAAAAAAGATATAACCTGTGCGGCGCAGGGAGATGCAGGCAAAAACATATATGTTGTTCATCTGGTAAATAACAATGCAGCAAGAATGGTTACTATAAAAGGATTGCCGGCTTCTGTTAAAAAATTATCTGTTTACATTACAAGTAAAACAAAGAATATGGAGGAAGAAAAACCTGTCGCGGTTGTAAACGGTCAGGCAACATTCATGCTGGATGCCGTTAGTTATGCTGTTGTAAAAACAAATTGAATCACTTAGTAAGTAAGTTACCAAAAAATTTGGAAAAAGATTCAATTCCTATTATCCTATTAATGCGGAACCAAGCATTGCAAATACCATTGCAAGTGCATAAAAGCATAATATTATAATTAAAAGAATTCCCCAGAATTTTAAGCAGGATTTTAAGTTTTTAAACGAATCATTAAGGCTTATCTGGTCGTTATTTTTTACAGCAACTTGCATTTTAGAAGCAAAATTGAAAAGATAATAACTTGGAAAAAAATAAAGCAGCGCACACAGCACAAACCACACTGTAAAAAAAGCCGTGCCCACACTTCCCATCGCATTTAATTCGCTGTCGGCCCTGGCAAGCGATGCAAAAAAAGAACCCGAAAACACGCCTGTAAGTACAAGCAATCCGCAAATAATGAACCCTATAATTGAAAGAAACTTTGCCCATTTTGCCGCTTCCATCAAATAAGGTGTATTGCCATTATCAACCTGCAATAAAAAATTATTGTGTATAATATTTTCGTCCATAAAAGTTTGCTTTAACTAAACGTTCAGGAATTAAAAGTACATAAACATTCATAACATTATGCTTCTGCTTCTGTATTACTATTGTTTAAAGGCATTTCTATAATAAAGGCTGAGCCTTTGCCGGGCTGCCCCGCTGCAGTTATAGTGCCATTATGGTTCTCTACTATTTTTTTACATATAGCAAGCCCGATACCCGTGCCCGAATATTCGCTTTTGCCATGCAGGCGCTGAAATAATTTAAAAATATCGGCAGCATATTGCTGTTCAAAACCAATTCCATTGTCCTGAACGGTAATGCGTATAAATTCCTTTTTGTCTTTATTAATAAAATTGGTTGTTTCAATTTTTATCTCGGGATTTACGTTGGTGCGACTATATTTTACAGCATTTTCAATAAGATTGGAAAATAGCTGATGAAACTGCAGGCGGTGCACTTTAAGCGTGGGTAATTGGTTGTATATAATAACCGCTTGTTTTTCGCCGATTGTTTCTGAAAGGTCTTTTTTTACATCCTGTATAAGTATGTTTAAGTCTGTTGGTTCAAGCACCATTTGCGCAGTGCCCGCCCTTGAATAATTCAAAAGCGAGTCAATGAGTGTTTGCATCCTGTTTACCGATAAAATTATCCTGTCAAAATAATTAGCCGCTTCAGGGGAAAAGTTTTCTTTTTCCCTGCTTAAAATAATATTGCTGAATGTTCGTATTTTTCTTAATGGTTCCTGTAAATCATGGCTTGCCATATAGGCAAACGAATCAAGTTCTTTGTTTATGCGCTGCAATTCCTCATTATGCTTTTCAATTTTCTCGGCATACTCTTTCAATGTATCTTCTGTAAATTTTCTTTCGGTAAGGTTGCGTGTAACTTTTGTAAATCCAAGAACATTACCGTCATCATCGTGCAAGGCGGTTATTACTATATACCCCCAAAAAACCGATCCGTCTTTTCGCAGCCGCCACCCCTCATGCTGGGCCTTTCCATTTAGGGCAGCTTCCTTCAGCAGCAATTCGGGCAGGTTTTTATTTCTGTCTTCCTGCCGGTAAAACAGCCGGAAATTTTTTCCGATAATTTCCTGTGCAGTATAGCCTTTTATTTTTTGTGCTCCTTTATTCCAGTTTTGAATAAACCCTTCTTTGTCAAGCAGAATAATGGCGTAATCTTCTATCTCGTTTACCATAAACTGGTATTGCCATTCTGTAAGCTTTATCATTTTGTTCGCTTTTTCAAGCTGCAAATGAAGTGTATGATTATTCGGGCTGGTGGGTGAAGATTTTATTAATTCGAAAAAGGTTTTAATAAAGGTAGTTTCAACTTTGGTGATAAACAGGTCTGCTTCAGTTAAAATGTTTCCTATTAAATCTGCGTCTTTTGTGTAACCGCCGATAAATTGCCGGAAGGCATTTCGCTGTATAAAGCTTAACAGGCTAATGTCTTCTATCGAAATTTGTTTTGAAATAAAAAAAGATGAGTGCTGTCTCAGCCATTCTTTTATATACAATTGTATATAGCGGCTCACTGTGTTTTCAACACAGGCATTCAATAATTCATGCGTATTTCTGAATAAAATTGAGACCAGTTCTTCTTCACTTATATCCAGGTGGTTTAACAGTGGCAGTTTTGTTTTCCTGGCAACGCCCATCTGTGCCCTTGTAAAAGCTTCCGCCTGATTCTCCAAAAGATATTTAGCATATTGGGGAAGATATTCGAAGCCTGGATTTGTATCGTTTGTAAATAATTTATCTATGTCCGCTGACGTTTTTTCTGAAGCCATATTTATATATTCCTGTAAGAGGAATATGCAATTTACATATTTGGATTAAAGAAAGGAATTATCATGTAGTTATAGCTAATTGAAACGCGATCAATTTATCCTCATTTCCGGCGGCGCAATTGATTTCGCTGACGTAATTATTTATAACAGGCTGCTGAAATAATACATTGGTATTAAATTCTTATTTTTTAAAACCGGTACAGCCTTATGCCAAGTCCCGGCTCATCAGCAACAGTAACAACGCCGTTATTATATGTTAAGCCGGCAGCAATATCTTCTTTCAATAACAACGGCCCGTCCATGTCAACAAAATCCAGTTGAGGTAAGAATTGTGCAATGGCAGCAGAGCCAACGGTGCATTCATTCATGCTGCCCATCATTATTTTTAAATTAAGCTGCCTTGCTTTTTCAATCATTCGCAATGCAGGTGTAATGCCGCTGCATTTTACCAGCTTTATATTAATGCCATGAAAATGGCCAACACATTTTTCTACATCATTTTCAAACACACAACTTTCATCGGCCAGCAATGGGAGAGAGGATTGTTCGTATAAAATTTTCATATCATCCCAGGCATCTTTTGCCAGGGGTTGTTCAATCCATTCAACGCCTAAACTTTTTAAAACAGGGATTTTTTCAAGCGCTTCGTTTAACTGCCAGCCTGCATTGGCGTCAACCCGAAATACAGCATTAGTATGTTTGCGCAAAGCTTCTATTGTTTCAATGTCATTTTCAGTACCCACTTTTATTTTATATACCGGCCAGGGTCTGCACTGCATTTTTTCAATCATCTTATCAATAGTATCAATGCCCAATGTATAATCGCAGACAGGAATATTTTCCCAGGTGGTGTTCCAAAGTTTATATAAAGGCTGGTTACGCATTTTGCCAAACAAATCCCAGGCGGCCATATCCAATGCGCAAATAAGAAAGGGATTATCCGGAATAAGATGATGCAGGTAATGCCAATAACGGTCGGGTGCAGTAAAAGCAAATTTTTCAATCATTGTTTTTTTCTTTTCAATGTCTTCTATCATTTGCTCAACCGTAATGTTATAATAGGTAATGGCAGGCGCTTCGCCATAGCCAACAAGATTGCCTAATTGCAAGGCAACAATTAAAGAAGGCTGATGTGTTTTAGTTCTTCCGCCGGAAATGGTGAATGGATATTCAAACGGCAGTTCTGTTTTTTTATAATGAAGTTTCAAAGTTGTAATAGATTAAGTTGTTGAATATGTAGCATGTTTAATCAGTTTATCGTCATTCATTGCCAATGCCGCAATATAACCATCCGTCCATGCATTTTGAAAATTGAAGCCACCTGTTACTGCATCAATGTTTAACACCTCGCCTGCAAAATAAAGGTTTGGTAAAACTTTACTGCGCATGGTTTTAAAATCTATTTCCTTTAAATCAATACCGCCTGCTGTAACAAATTCCTCTTTAAAAGTGCTTTTGCCATTAATTGTAAAACTGCATTGGCAAAGTTGCTGCGCCAGTTGCTGCAACTGTATTTTGGAAACATCAGCCCATCTTGCTTGCCCATCGATGGATGCCGCCTGTACAAGGCTTTCCCATAAACGGTTAGGAATTGTAAAAGGTGATTTAGCAATGATAATCTTTTGTGGCTGTTGTTCTTTCAGCGATTTTAATTTTTGAAAAATTGATTCCACATCTTCATCGGGTAACCAGTTTACAATTAATGTGAATGCATAATTCTTATCATGTAAAATACGGGCGCCCCATGCAGATAATTTTAAAATAGCCGGGCCGCTCATGCCCCAATGTGTAATCAGCAAAGGGCCTGATGAACGCAATTTTGTATCTTTTATATGCACCGATGCATTGGCTGTAACGCCGGGCAAATGAATGATGCGCTCATCTTTGCAATTAAAAGTAAACAATGATGGAACGGGCGGCACAATTGTATGGCCGAGCTGCTGCAACAACTTCCACATAGCAGGGCTGCTGCCTGTTGCAATGCAAAGTTTTTTTGTCGTGAAAATATTTTGCTGTGTCTGCAATTGCCAGCTATTGTTATATTGAATTGACAATACATTTTCACCTGTAAATAATTGTATGCGCAATGATTGTTGCAGGTGGATAAAACAATCAATAACAGCCTGCGATGTATTAGTCTGTGGAAACATGCGGCCATCATCTTCTTTCTTTATCAATACACCATGTTGCTGAAACCATTTAACCGTATCTGCTGCCGCAAATGTGTGAAATGGCCCGCGTAATTCTTTATTGCCACGCGGATAGTAGTTTGTTAATTCGTTCGCATCAAAACAGGCGTGTGTAACATTGCAGCGGCCACCACCGGAAATACGCACTTTGGAAAGCACTTCCTTTCCCCTTTCAAGTATGGCAATTTTAAGCGAAGCATTTTTTTCAGCAAGGTTAATGGCTGTGAAAAAACCTGCTGCGCCGCCGCCGATAATAATTACATCAAACTGATGCTGCATAGCTGCGAAGATATTGCAGGCAAACCTTGCATGCATAATAAAAGCAGGCATTATCGCCTGCTTTTATTGTTGACAATTATGAAAAAAACAAATCTTTACGATTGCATTTCCCTATGATACTCTTTATCGTAAGCTTTAATAATGGCTTTTACAAGGCGGTGGCGAACCACATCTTCTTCATCCAGCTCAATATGCGCAATGCCATTTATGTTTTGAAGAATGCGTATCGCTTTATCCAATCCACTGCGTTGGTTCTTAGGAAGGTCAACCTGCGTGGGATCGCCTGTTATAATGGCTTTTGCATTAGCGCCAATACGGGTTAAAAACATTTTGAGCTGAAGATCGTTTGAGTTCTGCGCTTCATCCAGGATAATAAAAGCATGATCGAGTGTTCGCCCACGCATATATGCCAGCGGAGCAATTTCAATGGTGCGTGTGCTCATGTAATAGCCTAACTTATCGGCAGGAATCATATCATCCAGCGCATCATATAAAGGCCGCAGATAGGGATCAATTTTTTCTTTTAAATCCCCGGGTAAAAAGCCAAGGCTTTCACCTGCTTCCACTGCCGGTCTTGTGAGAATAATTTTTTTAACAAGTTTATTTTTTAATGCCCTTACGGCAATAGCAACTGCCGTATAGGTTTTACCGGTGCCGGCAGGGCCAATAGCGAATACAATATCGTTTGAATCGGCAGCCTGTACCATTCTTTTTTGATTGGCTGTTCTGGCGCGAACTGTTTTTCCATTAGGCCCGAAAACAAGAATATCATTCGGGTTTTTATCAACAAAATTGTCAATGGTTTCTGCATCATCGCCGCCAAGAATCTGTTCAAAATAATTATCACTTAAATCGCCGTTACGTTCCATGTATTGTACGATAAGATCAATTTTTTCTTTGGCTGATTCTACCTGTTCCGGTGCGCCGCTTAGTTTTAGCTGTGTACCTCTTGAAAGTATTTTTAAGAGCGGGAATTTTTTTCGCAGAATATCAAGTTTCCTGTTGTTTACGCCGAAAAATTCTATTGGATTTAATGTGTCGAGATTAATAATTGTTTCTGTCAAAGGTGTTAAGTTTTTGTAATTGAATGTTATTTAATAATTGTTGCAACCAACCGTTCTCAAATATATTTTTGAAAGGAACGAATCACAATTATTGTTGTTCACACGATGTTAATTAGTAATGCCTATAAAATTAGTAATAAAAGTGAAAAGGTTATCTTAAATAAAGATGAACAAATCGTGAATTTGTATATAGGATTTAACCGTGAATCTTAAAAAACGTGAATACTACTTAAAGTGAACCCGGATAAGATTAGTCAGCGACCGTCATTTCGAAGGAGCATTGCAAAATCATTTTCCTTTAACCGGATCATTCATGCGACTGAGAAATCTCCGGAAATTAAGGTTGGGAGCCAAAATAAAATATCTTAGAACAACCATTTTATTCAACACAATGACAAAAGGCGGAAGTGTTTACATAATGACAAATAAATTAAAGACCACTTTATATATTGGTGTAACATCAGATCTGCAGGCAAGGATCCGCCAACATAAAAATCATTTTTTAAAGGCAGCTTTACTGCTGAATACAACCTGGAATATTGTGTGTATTATGAAAACTTTTTTTCAATAGAAGAAGCAATCCTAAGAGAAAAGCAAATAAAAAAGTGGAGCAGGCTAAAGAAAGAAAAATTGATCAATTCAATAAATCCAAATTGGGTTGATCTGTGGATTGAAATTGAAAAATGGTAAGATATTGTTTGTAAACTTAAATAATTATTCAAGCTCTCTAAATTTCGGGAGATTTCTCCTATCGTCGAAATGACGTTCGAA
>JAEWBD010000346.1 GCA_023391315.1 Bacteroidota bacterium
GCATAATACTTCATTTTCGGGTTCACAAATCTTGTTGCTTCAATGATGTAAAACTACAACAGCAGTGAAGGGGTATTATGTATAAAATCTGACAGGAATAAAGATTCTTTGTCAAATAATTTACAGCATTAGGCAGCATCTTTTTTGAAGGCATAAAAAGACGCCCGGGTCATTCCTAAATAGGAGGCCAGCATGCTGTCTGTAATTCGTTTATCGGTGAGCATCCAGGGATAAAGTTGTGTAAGCAGTAAGTAACGTTTTTTTGCAGGTTGCAGTAATAAAGACACATGTTGTTCTGATAAGCTGTAATAGTGTTCCAATATTTTCCGGCCATTAATATTGAACTCCAGATGTGTATTATACAATTCCTGTAATTCTGCATAATAAATATAGTATAGAGTTGCCGGTGTAACTGAACGTATTGCAAGCATACTGCGCGTTTGTGTAAAGAAGCTCCTTGCTGAAATAATTACCTCGTTTTCCCTATTATACCATAAGCATACTTCTTTAGCACCGGATTCAAAATATACTTTAAGCAGCCCGGTTTCAATAAAAGCAATCTTATCGCATACGGCATCTTGCTGCAGCCATACCTGGTTCTTACGCAATTGTTTTTTACGCAGGACCTTGCTTAAATATTGTTGCGTTTCCGGTGTTATTGAATAGATATTATTTAAAAACTTTAATAACTCCAGCATATTGTGTCAGGATTTATATCTTCTCAAAAACTTTATTACTATTAACGCCGTGATCGCAATAAACAAGAATAAGGTGAGCAGTGGCAGTACATCTGTGAATGCATACATATTCATAAAATGCTCCGAAGAAAAAAAGAATACTAAAAGGGAAATAACCATTAGTGCAGCGCCGATAAATTGTATAGTTATTGCGTTTTCTTTACCAATAATGCTCGCTATTGTAATCACAATGCCTGCTATACCGATGATAGCATAGACGTAGCCTTCCTGCACTGCATGATAGAGGAAGAAACCATAAGGCCCACCGAAGTTAGCGCTACCAACAATGATAATGCAAAAGCTGATAATCTGTATGACGGGATGGGATAATAATTGCATAAGTTTCATATACCAGCTTTTAGTGATTTAATTACATGGGCCGTGACTGGTTCCACCATAACCTTTTACGCCTGGCATTTCCACACCGGAAACGCCTTCGGAAGCCATTTGATTTAATTCCGTATACAAGCCCTGCGGCGTATTACTGCCTATGGTTCCGTTAGGGTAACCGGGTATTTGATATTTAGGTATATATAAATCTCCCCCTGCTGCATTAAAAATTTCCAATGCAAAATCTGTACAATTGAAGGTAGCAATATTGTAATTATAGTTGCTATAGGTTTGCACAGCATTTAGTGCGGCCTGAAATTGTGTATTACTCACTGAAATTGTATATCGTGCATTGTACTCATGATTTGCATTGTCAACCATCTTGGACGGGACGAAGTAATCATTAATTGATTTCCACCCGGTGTTAGGATAGAAGCCTATGTTTTGCTGTATTAACCCTGCATTACTATTCTTATAAAGCTCTATATAAGTATGCCCTGGCGTGGCATTTGACCAATTAAAAAACCTTGAAGGGTCACCATCCACGGGAATATCGGTGGCAATTGTAATGGTATAAGTAGCATCCGCTTCCTGCACGGCGCCAAAACAATCAAGATACTTTTTTACATCTATGGGTTTAGCATTTTCTGCAAATTCATAATCAAGTTGCATGGTTGGGATTGAACCGCTGCCACCACCGGCGGGGCCGGATGCTCCGTACGTGTAGGAAGTTCCAATACCGCCACTGTTCAATCCCAACATACCATCATAAAAGTACCAGTAAGTAGGAACAGGTTCATAATCGGTATAACCAACTACAACAACATCTGGCAGTGTCTGCTCGCCTGCAGGCCCTTCTTCTTCCATCATCGAGCTAATATCTCCTGAACTTGCAATTGCGCTTTGATTGCTGATATAGTTCTTGCGATTACCGTTTTTGAGATAAATAGTTTTTTCCCTGGTCAATGAACTGACTTTAACCCGCACATTATTTGCTAGCGAATCCATACTGCTATTCCATTGCATGTTTATAATTTTCGCTTTCATAATAGCACCGGCATTAGTTGTTTTTAGAAGAATAAAATCTTGCGATATATTCTTTTTATAGAATCCGAGCCTGATAAAATAATTACCTGAAACAGAGTCACTGCTTGAATACATTTTATTAAAGTCAATGGCGGCAAAATCCTGCGCGCTTAAACTATCTTTTAAATACTGTTTAATTTTGGCCAAATGATGAGGTTGTTGAGCCTCGGCATCTTCCTGATTACTTATTGATAATTCTTGTTTCGTACAGGATCCCATAATGCCTGCTAACGCTAAAAAGAGGATTAGGTTTTTCATCTAACTGGTATTAGATTAACAAAAGGCTTAATCAACTTTATTGATCAATGAATAGACTTGGTATTGAGCCATAAGATCAAAGCACAGTTGTTGTATGAAAAATGAATATTGGAGTTCAAACGACAACCAATATCATGCTGGTTTTAAAAACATTGCTATGAATGTGGGAGAAATAAGTATGTGGCTGGTACTTTTTTAATTTTTCAGAATGTAAAGCCTTGTGACGATAAATGATGACACAAAGCT
>JAEWBD010000356.1 GCA_023391315.1 Bacteroidota bacterium
ACTTTAGGTTATGCTTACCTGCGCCAGCAGGATTATGATAATGCACTGCAACATTTTGAACAGGTTGCTACAACGGTAAACGGGAGCGCTGCATCTTTACAGTCCGATGCTTATTTGCGTGAAGCGGATTGCTATTTTATGAAGAAACAGCTAAGCAGGGCATTGCCTATGTATGAAGCTATTATAAATTATCAATTGCCTTCGGCTGATTATGCACTGTATCAGAAATCTGTTATTTCAGGCGCAAGCGGCGACTATGCTCAAAAGGTTTCATTGCTGCAGTCCATACAAAACCGTTATCCTTCTTCCACCTTAATTGCAGATGCCAATATGGAAGTGGCCAATACTTACCTGGCAAGTGAACAATATGATGCAGCCGTTAAACCATTGAATGTAATCATCAACAATAAAAATGCGGATGCCTTTAAACCGCAAGCTTATCTAAAGTTGGGTGTGAGCTATTTTAATTTAAGAGATAACCAAAATGCATTGAATAATTTTCAAAAGCTCATTTCAACCTATCCCAATTCACCCGAAAGCGATGAAGCAGTTAATTATGTGCGTGACATTTTTGTGAGCATGCAAAAGCCGGATGATTTTGTTGCTTTTATGCAAAGAAGTGGTAAAACAGTAAGTTATTCAGAGCAGGATTCGTTAACATATTCAATTGCTCAGTCTGCTTATGAAGACCGCAATTTTGATAAGGCTTTGCCGGCACTTACAACTTATCTCACAAAATTTCCTGGCGGCAAATATTCCGTTGAAGCGAACTATATGGCCGCTGATATCTACAACACAAGAAAAGATTTTCAACATGCATTAACCTATTATAATAACGTAGCTGCAAAAGCTCCAAATAATTATGCTGAACAAAGTGTGTTGCAGGCCGCACGCATAAATTATTTTGAATTGAAAGATTATAAACAGGCCGAACAATATTTTGCGCAACTAAAAAGTATTGCAACAACGCCTGAGAATACCCTGGAAAGTGAACGCGGTTTATTACGTTGTCAATATAAACTGAACGAGTTTGATGCAGCATTAGCTAATGCACAGGATCTGCTGCAGCAAAAAGGCATTGCGCCAGATGATAAGGCAATGGCTAATCTGATCATTGCTAAAAATTATCAGAACAATAACCAGCTTAATGATGCAGCCACAGCGTATAAAACCGTTGTAAATACAGGAAAGAGTGAATATGCAGCAGAAGCACGTTACCGCATTGCAGAAATTTTATTACAGCAAGACAAATTAAAAGATGCAGAAAAAGCAGGGTTTGATGTGATAAATAAAGCAGGCAGTTATGATTACTGGATAACAAAAGCCTACATTCTTTTAGGAGATATTTATTTTAAAGAGAAAGACTATTTTAATGCTGAAGCCACATTGCGCAGCGTTGTTGAAAATGCAGGCGATGCACAATTGAAACAGGAGGCACAGCAAAAATTAAATATAGTAATTGCAGAAAAAGATAAGAATAGTAAAGTAGCACAATAATAATTTTGAACACACCAATATTCAATATATGATGATCTCTGTCCCGGATCAGCCGGGCTGGAATATTCAGGTTTAACACAATATTGTTATTGATTATTGATTTATAAATGCAAGCATTAAGCATGAAATACATAATAGCATTTTTTATTTTTGTTTTTATATCATGTGCAGGTTTTGCGCAACGCACAAAAAATACAAAGCTGCAAAAAGCCGCATCTGATACAGCGCTGCCGCCCAGAACAGTTATCGTTACGTCTGAATTTGCGCCGGCTTTAAAGCCAACTTCAAAAATAAATTTTAACGGCGCCACGCCTCTCCCCGATTCGGTGAGGCCAAAGCTTGATTATAATATTCCTGTGCAAAATCTTTCATTTGCTTACAAATCACCTGCATTAAAAGCGCTTGCAGAAAGTATTGATTCAAATGTTAGCTGGAATAATACCAACTTTATAAAGCTTGGTTTTGGTAACTATACAACGCCTTACGCACAAGCGGGTTTGTCGTTAGGTGATGGTGTAAATTCTGTTATTAATCTGAATGGGTTTTACACTTCATCCAATGGCTCTTTGGAATATCAGAATTTTAATAAATTAAGTGTTGAAGGCATTGGCATTTTTACATCACCCAATAATAAAAACGAATGGAATGCCAATGCTTATTTTAAAGGCACAACACAATATTTATATGGCTTTCAGCCAGACAGTTTAAAATTCGATAAATCCGATTTAAGGCAAAGGTTTGCTTCCTTTGGTGCAAAGCTTGGTGTGCGCAATAAAATAAAAAATGACTTTGGCATTGATTATAATCCTTCTGTTGGTTTTAATGCATTCGGCGATAATCACAATGGCAAGGAAATGACATTTATGTATGATGTGCCTGTAACCAAATCTATTACTGATATTTTTGATTTTAATGTTGGCATAAACGGAAGCTTCAGCAGGTTTAACGGTGATACAGTAACGATAAAAAATTCCATTTTTAATGTAGAACCCTCGCTTGCCTATAAAACATCTAACATAAAAATTGTAGCCGGGCTTACGCCTTCCTGGAGCAACAGCACATTTAACCTGTTGCCCAACTTTACAGCAGATGTAAAACTGAATGAAGAAAAATTTATTTTACAGGCAGGCTTTATTGGTTACTATAACAGGAATTCCTATCAAACACTTGCAGATTTTAATCCTTTTATACAACAGCCCAACGAATTAATTAATTCTTTAGTGAAAGAATTTTATGGCGGATTTAAAGGAAGTGCCGGAGATCATTTTACGTATAACGCAAGGGTTTCTATCTTAAAAATAAATAATCAGCCTTTGTTTATAAACGATACGGCCACAGGCAAATCGTTCCAGGTGGTGTATGAACCCAGCATCAACAATATGCGTGTACACGGAGAAATAGGTTATACATCAGGTGAAAAATTTTCTGCACTTGGTGGTATAACCTTAAACCGGTATGCGGGCCTTGACGTATATGATAAAGCTTTTGGTTTAATACCAACAGAAATAAATGCAGCCATACGTTATGTAGCTATTAAAGATCTGTTATTGAAAGCTGATGCATATTTCTGGGATGGCGCAACATACAGTACAAAAACTATTTCTTCAGGCAAGCTCGATCCAGCATTCGACTTGAATCTTGGCGCTGAATTTTCTTTCTTACCACAATGGAAAGCATGGCTGCAGTTTAATAATGTTTTCAATAATAAATATGAAAGATGGAAACAATATCCTGTGCTTGGGTTTAATATGCTGATTGGAGTTGTATATTCGTTTGGCGATATAAAAGCTAAGTAATGTTGAACGAGGTTACAAAATATCTTATCCTGCACAAACAAATTGCACTGCCGGGCATTGGGAATTTTTCTGTTGAAACAAAACCCGCCCAGCTTGATTTTGCTAACCGCAGCATAACCTCAAAGGAAAATACGATTGAGTTTACCAATGATAAAAATGAGCCGGGAAGCACATTTTATAATTTCCTTTCCTACGAATTAAAAACAGATGAAGCAACGGCGAAACAATACTTTAACGAATTTATTACCCGGTTACGCAACGAACTGAATGAGAAAAAAACTATTTATTTAAAGGGCATTGGCAGGTTAACCAGACAAAATGCGGCATCATTGGCATTTGAGCAGGAAGCGAGGCCTGTTTATTTTCCTGAGCTTATTGCCGAAAAAATTATTCGTAAAAATGCCGGGCACACCGTTAGGGTGGGTGAAGATGAGAGGACATCTGAAGAAATGCACACAGTACTGCATCAGGCTAAAACATTAAGAAAGGAAAAATGGTGTGTAACTGCCAGCATACTTGCCTTGATAGGTATTGCTGCTATAATTTTTTATTATGCCGTATATAACAACTAATATATAGCCATTTCGAAAACAGTAAGTAAGGTATCTAATCAGCCTTGTTCGCTAACTTTTTCTCAAGCACCATAAATTCAAGTGGCTGCAAATGTTTACCGCTTAAGCCATCTTCCTTAAAAGGAATTCTTTCACCGGTATCATAATAGTTATTTCGCTTGTACCAGGCTATTAATTCTGAACGTGCGGAAATTACATGCATGTAGATATAGCTGCAGTTAAGATAATGGGCATATTCTTCTGCGGCGAGCAATAACTGCCGGCCAATACCCCCACCCTGCAATTGTGGGGAAACACTAAACATGCCGAGGTAAATTTTATTGCCACGTTGCTCCAGGTTTACACAACCTGTTATTTCGTTTTGAGAATTTGTGTATTTCAGCATAACGCTTGCAGGCAGTTGCATAACACGTAAAAGGTCATCGTAATCAGTGCGCACATCGCCTGCAATTAAACCAGCTTCTGTGGTCCAGCCCTGTTTTGAAACCTCGCCTCTGTAAGCGCTGTTAAGCAACACAAGCAGTGCGGGGATATCGCTGAGGGATGCAAGCGTAATTACTGCATTGGAAAAACTAACCATGTTATAATTTACATGTATTCTTTGATATCCGCCATTAACCGGCGGGCAATGTTATCGGCAGTAGTTTCAAAATTGCTTTAGGCATAAATGCGGATAATCGGCTCTGTATTGCTG
>JAEWBD010000467.1 GCA_023391315.1 Bacteroidota bacterium
GTATATGATTACTTCATCGGCCAGCGGCATGATTTTCTGGTGCAGGCTATCGTACATAATGCCGGCCAGGTCGTCGGCTGTAAGGCTTTCATCTTTTTGCGCAAGATCGGGCCGGCCTACATCGCCAACAAACAAAGTGTCGCCTGTAAAAATTGCATAATCTTTATTATTCTCATCTTTTAAAAGATAGCAGGAGCTTTCCAGCGTATGGCCGGGCGTATGCAATACTACAAGCTGTATTTTGCCGAGCGTAAATGTTTCACCGTCTTTTGCTATATGAACAGGCAATGCTGTTTTGGTGTTCGGGCCGTAAATGACCGGGGCGCCGGTGGCTTTGCTTAAATCCAGGTGGCCGCTTACAAAGTCTGCATGAAAATGCGTTTCAAAAATATATTTTATGGTGGCATTTCTTTGTTTGGCGAGCGCCATATAACCTTCTATATCCCTTATGGGATCAACAATGGCTGCTTCACCTTCGCTTTCAATGTAGTACGCAGCTTCGCTTAAACAACTTGTATATAATTGCTCAATGTACATAAATACAATTTGGGCAAAGGTACAACCGTCTTAAAAAGGGCGTTTAAGTTTAACTAACCAGTTGTTCAATAAAGCTGTTTATCTCTTTCAGGCGCTTATAGTTAAGCGAATAAAAGATAAATTTTCCTTCCCGCTGCGTTAATACTATTCCTGCCCGGCGTAAAATGGCCAGATGCTGGGATACAACTGACTGCTCAAGCCGCAGATTGACATAAATTTCTGTAACAGTTATTTTTTGATTTTCATCGATCAGTTTTACCAATAACTGTCTTAGTTTATGATTTAAGGCGCGCAAAATGGTGGCCGCCTTTTTTAGCCTTAGGAAATCCAGCCTTAATTCCTCACCTGTGGATTTTTCAGTTATCACAAGAAATTGGGGTGTAACATTCATAAAGAGGTTAATTACATTATATGGGAAAAATTATTATAAAAATTGTGCCTGTTTCGTATATAGGTTATTATTTTTTAAAATAAACAGGTTTTAGATAAAAAGGTTCGCTGTAAGCCACGTTTGAAAACGCCTTTTTTAACCAGCCTTTATAACCCAAAATTATCAATGGTTTCGAAATAGTAAGCGGATTTACATCAATTATTTTTTTATAATCTGATATTTTTTTGAATTTTTCGCTTCCATTGCCACCAATAACCAGAAAAAAATCACTTTTTATCTCTTCGATAAGAAACACTTCACTTAAAACTTCAGAAGAATAATTTTTTATTAAGGAGAGCTCTTTATCGTATAAAGCGGTAAAAACCTCCATTCGGCGCGCATCAATCATGGGACAATACAAAACATTTTCTTCAGTAACCTGTGCCTGGAGTTTTAGTGCCAGTGCCATTACATCCAATGTATTTAGTAAAATAAGTGGTTTTTGCAGGGCATAACATAGTGCTTTTGCTGATGAAAGGCCAACCCTTAAACCGGTATAGCTACCCGGCCCGTTTACCACGGTAACAGCGTCAATGTCTTTTAAGGCAATACCGGCCTGGCTGGCAACAGATTTAATTGCCGGTTCTAAAAAAGAAGCATGGTCTTTTTGGGAAGCATGCTGCATTTCAAACAAAATATCTTCTCCGGCACTCAGGATAACCGAGGCTGTTTCAAATGCAGTATTAATACTTAGAATTAAAGCCAAAATGGATATTTAAGTTTGTTGAGATTCATGTTCAAGTGATGCGGCTATTGTATAACGCACATCTTTTTCTGTAAGCCGGCTTAATAGATTATAAATATTTTTCAACCCGATTTTTTCACTCCATTCAAACGGGCCGTAAGGATAATTTGTACCAAGGCGCATAGCAACATCAATTTGTTGTTTGGTACTTACATTTTCTTCCAGCGCAAAATAAGCTTCATTAATAATCATGGCAATTATGCGTACTGCAATAAAGCCATAATCATCTTCAACCCAAATAAATTGCCAGTTGAGCTTTTTTAGCACGGTCTCCGCTTCTTGCATAATTCCCGCATGGCTGCATGCCAGTTCAATAACAGAACGGCTTAGAAAACCAGGCCATGCATTCAGCCTTACATAGTTTGGCCTGTTTATTTGCCGCCCGGTACAATTAATGGCGTGAACAAAAACCAGTGTATTATCTGTAAATGAATTTGCCGGAATATTTGCATCATTAAAACACAGGTCAAAAAAAGCATCTGCGACAGCGCCGGTAAAACTGCCGCCTGGTTCAATCCATTGCACGGTTATATTTTCCGGAAAGCCTTTTTCCATCAATTCTTTCTGCTGTGCAGCAGTAGCGCGGATAGCGATATGCATAACTTAATTTCAAAACAAAAATACTATGCGGCCAACAGAGATGTTTAAAGAATATAACCCATAAATGTTTTGACGGTAAATTTGCTGTTCTTAAATACCAATTAAGCATGTCAAAACAAATTGTACAAACGGAAAAAGCGCCGGCGCCAATAGGGCCTTACAGCCAGGCGGTAAAGGCAGGCGGATTTTTATTTATAAGCGGACAGGTTGCTATAAATCCGCAAACAAACGAACTGGTTACCGGCAGCATTGCTGAAGAAACCCGGCAGGTTTTAGCAAATATTGATGCTATTTTAAAAGAAGCCAATCTCACCTTTCAGCATGTGGTTAAAACGAGCATTTTTCTAAGCGATATGGGTTTGTTTTCCGAAGTGAATGAAATTTATGCAGGTTATTTTAATGGCGATTTTCCGGCAAGGGAAACTGTGGCCGTTAAAACATTGCCCAAAAATGTAAATGTAGAAATAAGTATTACCGCAGTTATTCAATTATAATTTTAAAGGTTGTTTTATAAGAAGTGATTTGCCCGGGCTCCAGCATTGCCAGGCCCATTTTATTATTAAAGGCATCCGGCGCGGCACTTAAATTTTCTACAGCAATACTATTACGGTGTGGCGGTATGTATAACTGCAGGTAAGGATAAGATTTTTCCGGCAGGATAGTTAACTGCAAACCAGAAGCATTATTGCGCAAGGTGCATGCCGGTAAATCATTTTCATTTAACAGAAAACAATTGTCGAGGTTTATTCCTGCAATTAATTCAGGTTGCTGAAATTTATCGTAAGCAATCATTTTTCCTGTTGGAAGCAGGCGGCTGTTAAATTCAAGCATCCTGTTGCTGTTTATTTTCATCAGCAGTTTATCTGCTTTACAACCTAATGTAAAGTAAGGATGCCACCCATCGCAAAGCGGCATTGCATCAGCGGCATTGTTTTGTACAATTGTTTCGACAGATAGTTTGCCCTTGCTTTCAAGCCTGTAAATAACAATGCAGGAATATTTAAACGGGTATCCTTCGTTTGTTTTTGTATAATCATATTGAAGTGTTACGATGGCCGCATTTTCATCGGCGCCATAATCGGTTATTGTAAAAACAGCATCATACAGCAAACCATGAATGGCTTCATCGCCTAACGAGAATTTGTTGATGGTATATTGCTCCCCATTCACACTATACTTACTGTGAGCCAGCCGGCAAACAAAAGGGCTGAGCCTGGCGCCCTTAAACCCGTTTGTAATATCTTCTTTTGCATTTTCAGGCGAAGAAAAACCATCAATAACATTGAAGCCATTTAATGAATAGCAGTTAAGCAACGCCCCAAATGCATATATCTGTGCAGTTGTTTTTTCTGCATTGTTTGCTAAAAGAATAACAGGAAAAATACCGTTTTTATTTACCTCAACACTAAATGCCATTTCAATTCTTTTTTTGTGCAACTGCAATTTTTGAATCAGCTGTTCCGTAATAAAGCCACCAGTTGTTTTTATAAAGAGCCAGGCCTTCGGCAAAGCAAACATTATTTACTTCACCGGAAAATTCATATGGCTGCTCGGGCTTTAAAAAATACGTATTCATCCGGTCGATTATTTTGGAAGGATTGTTTTTGTCCAGCAGCACCTGGCTAACAGTGTAGGTACCTTCCGGCAGGCTGGTATCTCCGATAGAGGGAATATTCCTGCTGTTATAAATAAGCAATATACCCTTGCTTGTAAGCATGGCCGGTGGCCCGCTTTCAACAAGGTCGCAATCAAATGTATGTTTACGCACAGGTACGGCAACCTGTAAGGTGGAAATATTATTGCCTGAATATATGGAATCTAAATTTTTATCAGGCGTTTGTTGTAAAGGTGTCCAATGAATCAGATCGGTTGAAGTGGCGGTCCATATATATTTATCGCCCCAGTACATATAATACAAGCCATTAATTTTCGAGGCAGTTATTTTATTGCTTCTATAACCTGATACGATGGAGCCTGACTTAGACCATATATTTTCATACACGCTATCGCTGAAAACCGGGCCATGTTTCGTCCAGTGCACAAGGTCTGTTGAAGTGGCAATCATCAGCCTGGCTACTTTGCCATCATAAGCTGTATAAGTGAGATAATAAGTGCCTGAACTGTCTTCCACCAGGCGTGGATCTTCGCAGCCACCGGGCCATTCGTACTTTTTATAGGCGTCATTCTCAGGATATAAAACAGGTGCATCGTTTCGCAAAAAATGAATGCCATCAATGCTTTTCGCCAGCCCGATGCGGGAACACCCGGCGCTGTCCTGTGCCCTGTATAACATAAACAAGGTATCGTTTCTAACAGCAACCGCCGGATTAAAAACATTCTTGGCTTCCCATTTAACCGTTTTTTGCTGTACGGGACAATTAAAGACGCGGTCACCGGGCTGCATTACCGGATTCACAGAATCTAATTTGTTAAACGGCAGTAGCCATGTGCTGTCAATTACTTCAGCGGATCCGCTTTTTTTCTCATTGGAATTACAGCCTGTAAAAAAGATTGCAACGGGCAGCGCAAAACAACAGGCCATCTTTTTAATAAAAGATATCATGGGCTGAAATTAATGAAATAAGAAATGGAATCTTAATTCAAATAAATTTCTCTTAGCCTTAAATTGATTTAATGTGCCTGAAAAAAGCAGGCTTAATTAAATGTTTATCACACTGTTGCTTCCGCCAAAAATGTTTTGATTTTCACCATCTGCCTCAGGTTCATTTAGCCAGATATTGTCGTTTACGAGGTATTTAAATTCGTGGTAAGTGTTTTTGGGAAGGGTAACATCGCAGGTAAAACTGCCATCTTTTTTCTTGCTCATCACAACTGAATTTTGCCAGTCTCCGTTTAAACCTAAAATTTCAACAGTTTCTGCATTATCAAAATTTACGGTGAATTTTACCTTTGAGTAATCTTTTGTTTTGTAATAGGTTTTTTGTACCATGTTGAAATGTTTTTTTGATTCAGTGTTAATAATGCTGCAAAGAAAAAGTAACCCAAATTAAAATATGTACTTTATACACGATTGTTGATAAAACCCTTAATAAGAGCAAGCCAAACTATAACTGTTTGATTTTGATATTTCTAAAACAAACGCCGCTGGATTCAACGCTGCTGTGTGACGATTGCAACCCTATATGCCCTGTTTTGGAAGCGCCGTAACCGGGTGCATCTTTCCATTTTCCTGTGGCTTTTTCTTTTTTCCAGTCATCATTCCATAAGGTATAAGACACCACTTTTTTGCCATTCAGCCAATGTTCTACATTACCATTTTTTACAACAATTTTTGTTGTATTCCATTCGCCGGGTTTATTGGCGGCTTTAATGGAAGGTGGCTGCATGGCATAGTTGGCACCGGTTTTTTGCCATTCTTCTATTTTTTCAGGAAAGTTATCATCATCTATTAACTGGTATTCAGGGCCGCTTAAAAATGTTTGGTCATAATTCTCTGTTACAAGATACAGGATGCCGCTGTTGCCTTGGGGAGATATTTTCCAGTCGATGCTCAGCTCAAAGTTTTTGTAAGTGCCATCAGTTATCAGGTCAGCATTGCCGTTATCTGCTGTAAAACTGCAAAGCATACCATCCTGCGCTTTCCAGCCGCCCGGTTTATTTTTAAATGTTCTCCACCCGGTTAATGTGTTACCATCAAAAAGCAACTGCCATCCATCAGACTTTTCCTGCGGGGTTAATTCATTATTTGCTACTGTATCTTTTTGCACGGATAATGTATTGGCTTTAGCCTGTGTAAAAACCAAGCCAGAAAAAAGGCCAATGATTAATAAGGTGAGTTTTTTCATGTTAAATATTTAAAGGATAATGATGCCGGGCCTAAAAGTAGTAATAAAGCAATAACACAGGCCAAACAAACATTTCTTTTATCAGCTAATGGCGGGCATACCATAAGCTTGCATAGGGATCGCTAAACAAAAATTGCTGAAAACGGCTTGAGAGTGAATCCTGGCCTTCATCATTGGCATGCAAGCCATCGCTGCTTAAAGTCTTTGTCCAATAAAAACCATCGGTTTTTCGGGGAAGCGAATCGGCCCACTGGTAAAACCCCCAGGTAATCATGGGTGCTAATGGTTTTTCACCGGTATAATTCAGGCTATCGTTCCCATTAATCTGGTCTTCAATTGCCCATTTGCAGGCCCACCCAAAATAATAGGGTGAAGGCTCGGTATTCCAGGCGGGGCCAATATTAAACGTTCTCGGCCTCCCTAAAACATACAAAACCTTTAAGTTTGGGAAAACTGCCTTCATTGTGCGCATGCAGGTTTCAATTTTAAGTTTGATAAGATCAGGCCTTTCAGGAAATTTTCTTACTGTTACACTGTCGTCGGTTTCGAGGTACACTACCTGTACCTGGTTAGGAGTTGAATTGTGCAACTTAATTATATCCAGCACATGCGTCCAATAGTCTGATGTGCTGTCGGCAATAATAAAAAGCGGCGCCCTGCCTGCAGGTTGATTGCCGTTCATCATCTTAAGTCTCGGATTTACAGCGGGGTTATCTTTCGTTTTATCAATAAGCGCTGTCATATTTTTACCGCCGGTGCTCGCGCCTAGTGAAATAAATACAATATAGCCATCGCTGGAAGGATTGCCGTTTTCATCCCTGGGAATGATAGCTTTACTGGCTTCCAGCAAATCCTGCGCATACTGGCCCGTTGGTTCATTCAAACCGTTAGGATATAATCCTCCCACATAACCCATATACAGGTTTTTGCCAAGATCATTTAAAGGGATAGATGAAGCTGTATCGTATGACATGCCGGGCATTGTATCAGTTGGCACGCCGGATGTATCTTCGCCGCCGGGTTGGTTATTATCAATTATCCGGGGCTGATAATTTTTGTTGCAGGTTATAAATAGCAATAATATAATGAATACGGGTAGTATTGCTTTCATAGAGTATTTTTTGATTAAAAACGAGGCTGAAGATACAAAAAACCCGAAAGTACCTGTTCTACAACCCCAGTTTCTCTATCGCTGCCTGGGCTGCCAACTGGCTGGCGTCTTTTTTATTATAACCTTTTCCCTGGGAAAGAGCATTACCATCCAGCACCACGGCAATGGTAAAAACACGCCTGTTGCCATCCAGTTTTTCATGTATAGTTTCAAACTCCAGTTTTTTGCCGTTTTTGCTGGCCCAGCCAATGAGCTTATTTTTAAGATTGATATCTATTTGCTCAAGGTCTTCTATAAAAACATAAGGTAAAATAATCTGGCGTATAATCCAGCGCTGGGTTTTTTTATAGCCTTTATCCAAGTAAACTGCCCCCACAAGGGCTTCGAGCGTGTTGCCAAAAATCTGGCTTCCTTTAAGAAAGTTGTCAAATTTATTATAAAGGGTAAGTTTTTTTATACCCATTTTAAGTGCAATATCATTTAACTGCTGCCGGTTTACCATCTTACTCCTCATTTCAGTAAGAAAGCCTTCACCTTTGTAAGGATAACGTTTAAAGAGATAGTCTGCAACAACGGCGCTTAAAACAGCGTCGCCTAAAAATTCAAGCCTTTCGTTGTTTTCATCGGCATTTTCCTTTACAGAACGGTGGCTTAATGCTGTGTAGTACAAAAAATAGTTACCGGGCTTTATGCCAAGCACGTTTTTAAGCTGCTTTTCAAGGCGGCTTGTTTTGCTTGATTTAAACAAATATTGTATCAAATATTACGGTATATATTCTTTAAAAACAACGCAGGCGTTATGACCTCCAAAGCCAAAATTATTACTTAGAGCCGCCCTTATTTTTCTGCGTTGCGGCTTGTTAAAAGTAAAATTTATATTGGTATCAAATTCAGGGTCGTCTGTAAAATGATTTATGGTTGGCGGTACGATACTTTCGTTTATGCTTTTTATGCAGGCAATGGCTTCAAGGGCGCCGGCTGCGCCAAGGCAATGCCCGGTCATAGATTTTGTTGAGCTGATGTTGATGCTTTTGATATATTCTCCAAAAACATTTTGTATGGCCTTTACTTCAGCAAGATCGCCGAGCGGCGTAGATGTGCCATGTGTATTTACATAGTCAATTTCAGATGGCGACATATCAGCATCATCCAATGTAGATATCATTACTTTTTTTGCACCCAACCCTTCGGGATGCGGTGCGGTAATGTGGTAGGCATCTGCAGAAGCGCCGCCCCCGGCCAATTCCGCATAAATTTTGGCGCCTCTTTTCAAGGCATGGTCCAGGCGTTCAAGCACGAGGATGCCTGCGCCTTCACCCATTACAAAGCCATTCCTGTCCTTATCATAGGGCCGGCTTGCGGTTTTAGGATCATCGTTTCTTTCGCTGAGTGCTTTCATAGAGCTAAAACCGCCCAAGGCCGCTTCGCAAACACCCATTTCAGAACCGCCGCATAAGATGAAATCAGCTTTATTCAGCCGTAAATGATATAAGCCCTCAACCATGGCGTTATTGCTAGACGCGCAGGCAC
>JAEWBD010000009.1 GCA_023391315.1 Bacteroidota bacterium
GGAAATACGCCAAACGGCGTGAACCTTGGTAATATTGGAAGTTTCAATTATCCCTGCGGGTTTAGCTTTCTCAACACTAATGACAATTGGTATGCGTTTGTTGTTAATAGGGACAATAATTCAATTACCAGGTTAGACTTTGGAAACTCAATTACCAATTTACCCAACGGTATTAATATTGGAAACCCGGGAAGTTTTTTAAATCGTCCACGGGATATTTCCATTTTTCAATCATGTGATGGCGTAATTGGATTAGTTGTGAATGAGGAAGATGAAACTACAGGCTCAATAACCAAGCTTGATTTTGGTAACAACGTTTCTTCAAGTCCCCAGGCAATTAATTTAGGCAATATAGGAAGCTTAAAGTTTCCGCATTCAATATCAAAATTTTTTCTTGAAGGAAATGATATTTATTCCTTTATTACAAATGTTGTTGGCAACACTATTACAAGATTACGTTACACCGGTTGCACAAGTACAGATATCACTTCTTCAACCAAAAGAACGCCACCTCCGGTTACATACACGACTCCGGGAACCTATAATGTAAATTTACTTGTTGATATAGGATTACCAACCCAGACTTCTTTTTGCAAGCAGGTAGTTGTAATAAATTGCGATACTCTTTGTAGCCTTAAAGCTGATTTTAAATACGCTCAAGAATCCTGCAATCCAAAATCTGTATACTTTCAAAATACTACCTTAAATGCTGATAGTGTTTGGTGGGATTTCGGTAACGGGGTAACTGCTGGCAATATTATAGATACAATAGTTAATTATACTTCTTTTGGAAATTACGCTGTTAAACTGTTTGCGAAAACAAATAAGGGCTGTCTCGATACAACTGAATATACAGTTAATGTTGGTATTTTAGAAGACGATGCTATCATTAACAATGATACATCAATTTGCGCAGGTGATTCTGTTCGGCTAAACGCTATTAGTGGCCTGGATTACTGCTGGTCTCCCGCCACAGGACTATCAAATACTTCTATAAAAAATCCTGTGGCAAATCCATTTGTTACAACAAAATATTACCTGCATGTTTTAACAGACAGCAGCAAACCAGTATTGATGGATTCTGTGATAATTACTGTATTGCCGTTACCAGATATTAAGGTTAGTGACGATACTATTGTTTGTGGCAATGCATTGGTTCAATTAAATGCCAATGGTGCTTCTTCTTATGCATGGAATCCTTCGGCAGGTTTATCAAGCACAACTATCGCTAACCCGATAGCTACAGTATCTTCAACCACTACATATGTGGCTACCGGAACTGCAAATAATTCATGTTCAGCTCAGGACTCTGTTACAATAACTGTAAATCCCATACCTGCGTTTGCTGTTAATCCCCAAGACACATCTGTTTGCTTGGGAGATTCAATTAAGTTTACAGCAACCGGCGGCGATGTATTTAAATGGCTCCCTGATGAAAATATCGCAGATCCGTCATTGCCGGATCCCATAATTTATCCAACCCTTAATGCAACATACAATGTTATAGTTACCAATAGTGCTTGTAAAGTGTCTGATACGCTCAGCGCTAACATAGTTGTAAACGAAATTCCAAAGGTTACTTTAACAAAATCAAATGATGTTGACTGCTTAACACCACAGGCTGTGCTAAAGGCTGAAGGCGGTATTCAATATACCTGGGAACCGGCCACATTTATCAGCAATATTTATATTAATAACCCGGTTGTAAGCCCGCCTGCAGATACCTGGTATGCTGTAAATGTAAAAGATCAAAATAGCTGTAAAAGCAAAGATTCAATATTGGTAAAATCATCGTTTGCAGTAGGCGCGTCACCATTCCAGGTCCCCGGCGCATTTACTCCTAATAACGATGGATTGAATGATTGTTTCAGTCTTAAGAATTGGGGACCTGTAGATTATTTTGATATTTTAATTTATGACAGGTGGGGATACCTTGTTTTTCATTCCAATAATATAAATGCTTGTTGGGATGGCACTGTTAAAGGCGCACCGCAAGGCGCAGGCACATTTGTATACCAGGTAAAAGTATCTTCAAAATGTACAGAAGGAGTGGTGATGAAAAAAGGCACACTTGTTTTGATAAGATAACTAATCCTGTAATTTTCCCATGCTTTTATTCTTATAATCTTTAAATGCCTTTAGTAGCATTTTGATTGTTTGCATTTTGTTTTTTTTATACAGGAGATTGTTTTTTATTCTGTTTAAGAGGTCTTTCTTATATTCTATTATTTCTTTTTTGAAATTTAGCTGATATTTTGATTGAACATACAAGATATTTCTCGTCATGTAATATAATCTTATCGGAGAATGGAAAGAACGGTTAGATGGTTTTAGATTTTTTAAAGAGATTTTGGTTTGTATCTCACCCAGGTTGTGATGCATGAAAATGCCAGGAATTTTGATTATCCTAAAGCCATTTTCTATTGATCTGAAGCAATATTCAGCATCAACGAAATCAATAAATAAATTTTCATCAAAAGGCCCTATTTTTTTAAAAGTGTCCAGGTTAATAACGCTGCCGCTTGTTATTAAAAATTTGCATTCCTGGTAAGCGCAGCCTGAGTTTGTAATTTTTTTTTGTTCATGATTAATACCAAACATAGCAACCGTTGATTTTTCTTTAAAATCATCCAGGCATTTAAAATAAGCGGTAATGGAAGCGGCATCAAAATAAGAGTCCTGGTCCATTGTCAGCAGGTAATCGAAACCTTCTTCTTTGGCCAGGGTACAAGCCTGGTTTAATCGCTTGGATATGCCTTCATTAATGCCATTGTGTATGTATGTTATCCTGGATTGATTAGATAGTGATGGAAACCGGTTGATATGCGGAGTATTACTATTATCAAGAATATAAATTTTTTCAACTAGCTGGTAAGAGTTAATATTAGATTCAACTGATTGTTCAGGGGTATATAAAATAACGCAGGCAGCAATTTTCACAACTTACTGTTTAAAAAATATAAAAATATTTTCATGATGAAAATGGGCATCATAATTAAATTTATTTAATGCTTCAAATACAGTTTTTGTACAGCCAGGTTTATAACGATCATGCAACTCAATAATTAAAAGCTTTACTTTTTTTAACCATGATAAGTCATCTGAAGAAAACACTTCTTTTTCAGCTCCCTCTATATCAAGCTTAATAATGTCAACTTCATCCCAATGCTGCAATTCGAGTAAATGCGGAATTGTTATACCTGATATCTTATTGTCATCATGCCCTTCGCTTTCAAACATAAATTCAGCGGCACCGCCTTCCGGGTTTGCTATTGACAGCGGTTCATTTTTATCCCATATGCCAACCTGCATCGGGATGATATTCTTGTAGGGTTTTATATTTTCTGCTAGCAATTTGTAATTATTATTCTCAGGCTCGATTGCAAGAATTTCAGATTGGGGGAAACGAATGGCAAAATAAACTGCGGCACAACCAATATTCGAACCTCCATCTATAATTCTTTTTGCATCGGGAAAATTGACTCCATATAAGTCATATTGTTTCTCATAAAAAACCTGGTAAAAGATGGCTTTATCAGACTCATTATTGCGCAAAATGAAAGGCTTTTTCAAAAAAGATGCTTTTGCTAAATACTTCCCATTTTTCTGTATAAGTGTGGAAGAAAAGAGTTTAAATCCATCTTTTATTCCATACAAACGAATGAAATTGATGAAGTCTATAGTTTTTAAACCTATTTCTCTAACACCTATTTGTTCGTAAAATCCCATTTGTATAGTTAATATGTAACAAATATAGGTGCGCCTAAACAAAAATTTATTTAGTAATGTTTATTTTGCGTTAATACGTTATGACTATCAAGGAAAAAATCGTCACAAGTATTTCATACTTGTTGCATAGTGAAAAAAGAGGGCTAATAAATTTTGCAAGCAAATTAAAATCAAAAGTTGGGCTGGAAATTGGTGGCCCAAGCCATTCTTTTTCCATCCGTTCTTATTTCCCGGTTTATTTATTTGCGAAAAGAATTGACGGGGTGAATTTTAGTAATAATACTATATGGGAAGGTAATATTATTGAAGGTGAGAATTTTAATTACTACAAAGGGAAAAAAGGGTTTCAGTATATAGATGAAGCAACTGATTTGTCTAAAATTAAGAACAACAAATATGATTTTCTCCTATCCTGTCATTCTCTTGAGCATACGGCAAATACACTCAAGGCATTGGGGGAATGGAACCGGGTTTTAAAAAATAATGGATATTTAATTTTAGTGCTCCCTGATAAAAATTTTACATTCGATGAATACAGGCCCGTGACCGATTTTGAACATTTAAAGGCTGATTTTGATAACAATACTGATGAAGCTGATGAAACGCATTTTGACGAGGTAATCAGTCTGCATAATATTGAAAAGGATGCAGGTGTAAAAACAAAAGACGAATTAATAAAACGTACCCGTGCCAATTATGAGAACCGCTGTGTACATCATCATGTTTTTGACTTTGAACTTATAAAAAAAATGCTTCAATATGCGGGATTCTCAATTGAAATACAACAGTGGGTTTCTCCATTTAACCTTGTTACTGTTGCAAAAAAAAATAATTGATCGTTATGCCATTTATATCTGTGTGCATACCAGCCTATAGAAATCCCCACTATTTATCCCGGCTTCTTGAAAGCATCTCTATTCAAACATTTAAAGATTTTGAAGTTATAGTTACAGATGATAGCCCCGATGATTTACTTCAACCTATAATTGATCAATACAATCAAAAGCTTGGCATTCTTTATATTAAAAATAAGATAGCATTTGGAACGCCGGCTAATTGGAATTTTGCTATTTCAAAAGCGAGGGGTGCCTGGATAAAATTAATGCATAATGATGATTGGTTTGCCAATGAAAATAGCCTGGGTGTATTTGCTTCAGCAGCTTTGAACAGTAATGGCAAAAATTTCATTTTTTCAGGTTTTAATGAGGTACAGGATGACAGCATTAAAAAACATATAATTAACAAAGCAGAGAAATTACTTCTAAAAAAATCTCCTTTTAATCTTTTTAAAAGAAACTTTATAGGTCCTCCGAGTACTACGCTTATTAACAATAATCAACAAGAATGGTATGATGAAAACGTAAAATGGGTGGTAGATTTTGAATTTTATATACGTTGCCTTAGGCAAACGAATTTTTTATCAATTGATCTACCGCTTATTAATATTGGTATTCATAATAACCAGGTTACAAAAGAAGCCTTTGGAAACCCTGCCATAGAAATACCGGAAAATCTTTATTTGCTAAATAAAATCGGTGCTGACAGTCTTAAGAATCTGTTTGTATACGATTATTACTGGCGTTTGTTTCGTAATCTTAAAATTAGGGATTTTAGTGAGGTTACTTCTTTTTATAGCAGCGGCAAGCTTCCGGATCAACTAAAAAAAATGCTGTCAATTCAATTTAAAATACCACTATCAATTTTAGATTTTAGAGTTTTTTCAAAAAGTGGAATGCTTGTTTCGAAACTATTCTCAAGATAATTATTCTTGAAATAGAATCCTCGCATATTCTTTACAAAATGTTTTGCCGCTAAAATGTTTTTCTGCATATTGCCTGCTTTTATTGCCAATTTCATCTAGGAGGGTTCTATTGTTTGCAAGCTTATTTAGTACGGCTACTCCTTCTGCAACAATTTCATTTTCATCTAAATGGTTACTCAGTAAAAAACCGTTTTCTTCGTTAGTAATGTAATCGGGGATTGCGTCAACTGCTGTTGAAACCACTACTTTACCATGCGCCATCATTTGCATTACAACGATGGGAAGCCCTTCATACGCCGACGTGAGTAGCAATACATCTGAATTGTTATAGATATCTTCCATCTTGTTTTTATCATTAATATTTCCATAAAACGTGCAGAAAGGATAATCTCCCGGATCAAAAACTTTTTCCACATCTCCCACGAAAGAAAAATGAACATTCATATTTAATTCATGCAATTTTTTTGCAATAGCTGCAATAAGATAAACCCTTTTTTGCGGTGCACCACGGCCTATGTACACAACTGACAAAACCTGGTTGTTGTTTTTTCTATACGAAGGGATGTTAATCTTGTTGTCAATAAAATGTAATCTTGAAAAATAGTCTTTATCAAGGTTGTTGTTTCTGTAAAGCAGTTCAGCATCTTTCATAATTTTTTTTGTGCTGAAAATTCTTGCATCAATAAACTTAATTAAACCCTGTGTATAATTAAACCATGTATTGAGATGACATATATCTACACTTCGTGCTTCCTTTTTTATAAAGGGTACCACTTTGTAAAAGAAAAGGCTTTCGCCACCAACAATAACCGGCTTATCCATTTTATTAATATAGGCAGCAATTACGCCTCTGTAAAAAAAGTTTATAAAGTGATATAGCTTGTTATCAATGTAGTGATGTAAATCAATTGTTTTCGACCCGGTATTTTTAAACTCCTGCAGGTATTGATTGTTTTTTGGCTTTTTTGAAAAAATAACTAATGGCTTTTTGTATGCGAAGCATTGACATAAGTCTATATTAACCTGAGTTGATCCTCCAATATCTGCCGAAGGCGAAAAGATTATAAATTCATGTTTATCTTTTATGAAAAAAAAAGGAGACATGATTTTCCCTAACAAAACAAAGGGAAACATTATTATTCTTTCTACAGTAGTTTTAATAACTGCAGTTTTATAAGTCATTTTGAATGATAATATTTTTTTAATAATAATGAAAGATAATTTTGAGGGAATTGAATATTACATCTTTCTATCACGGGTTTGATAGCTGATATGTCTATATGATAATTTACGCCTCTGGAAATTTCAGTATAAGCAGCTTTTTTATTAAGATGTTCTTCAATAGTTTTTACTATAAATGATACGGAATAATTGAAGGGGTTTGCAATATTTACAATGTCGTTTGTATAAATATTATTCTGTAAAATATCGTTTGCAATTTTATATACATCATCAATTCCAATTATATTTCTATAAGCATTTTCCCAAATCGTAAATGGATGATGTTGAAGAATATTAAAAATAAAATAGTTTAATAGTGTATAAGGATTATTGGAGATGCCTGCAATATTTGATATCCGGAAGATGAGAAACTTTTCTGCCTTTCTTTTAATGAGGGTTTCTGCAGAAATTTTATGCAGGACGTACGGTGAAGATTTTAAATCATCATCATAAATACTGCAGGTACTAAAATAAACAATTTGTTTACCGGGGTTTGTATCAATTGTTTCATTTAATAATTTTAGTTCTCTCTGAAAACTTTCTTCTTTTAGATTTCCAGAGTTTGAAACACCTGAAGCAAAGATTATTTTGTCTTTATTATATCTGTAATTTGAAAACCGGTTCGCAAGCATTCCATTTCCAACAATCATACATCTTGAATTTGAGACTGATATCTTAAGCGGTTAAAGATATATATTTGAATGCAATTCTTAAGTCCGGATGAATAAAATAACAGTATTGCTTGCTTTCTTTTGTTTGTTTCTGTTTAGTGCAAAAGTAAACGGTCAGGAATATAATTATTATCATTACGACGTAAAGGATGGCTTGAGCGGAAATTCAGTTTATGCTGCTGCTCAGGATAAAGATGGCTTTATGTGGTTTGGAACAGAAACCGGTCTTAGCAGGTACGATGGGGTACATTTTAGAAACTATTCGGTTGATGATGGATTAGACGACAATGAGATAATAGGTCTTTTTATTGATTCGAAAAACCGGGTTTGGATTTTCCCTTTTAAAAATTCTGTTTATTATTACTATGAAGGCAGAATACATAATCAGAAAAACGACTCTCTGCTAAAAAAATTTAATTTGAAGGAAGAAATTTTTAAAGCAGGTGAAGATAAAGAGGGAAATATAATTTTTATAGAAAGAACGAAGCTGCATATTCTTTCTGGTAGCAATAAGTTAACCGAAGTAAATAAAATTGATAATAGAAATTTCTCTATTGGTTCTGGTGGAGTTTCATCTAGCGGCAATATAAACTTGCTTGCTTCATTTAAAGGAGGAATAGCTTCCGTTGCTAATGTTTATGAATATAAGGAATCAAAGTTTCTTATAAAATCAACTTTTCTGGATTCTAATATTTCGAGGACAGCCGTTGAGATGAATGAATATTATCAAGTAATAAAAAATGGTTGGAATTTGCAAATCTATAATCAAAAAAAAAATGAGTATTTTGAATTAAGGCTTCCTGATCATTTTCATACAATTTCTTATTTTAATGATAGTTGTTTTGCAGTCTCAACTTTGAGCAAAACATTACTATATAATGTTAATCAAAGAAAATTTGTAGATAGTTTTCTTTTCGGCAAAGTAACTAACAGATGTTTTAGAGATAGTGAGAATAATGTGTGGTTTGCAACCAGTACTCAGGGTATTTTTCGATTATCATCAACAGCATTCAAAACATATAAGATTGAATCTAATTTTAATTATGCTCCAGTATATTCAATTCGTTTTTTCAACGGAGATCTTTATTTAGGCAGTGAAAAAAATTTAATAGGAAAACTCAGTTTGAGCAACAATACACTAAAGGCTTTCAATCTAAATACAAACTTTAATATTAAATATGTTACAGGGATTTTAGTAAAGAATAACAATCTCTTTATAGGGACCAATGAAGGATTATTTGAATTAAATAACGATATTATCAATAACAAAATTTCAGTTTGCGTTCCATCATTATCAACTAAAAGCTTAATCATTAAGGATAATGCTATAATTGTTGCTACCGATAAAGGAGTTTTTAATATTTCTTTATTTGATTATAAACGCATCGATACAATTTGGAACAGAAGGGCCACTTGTGTTTATAAAACACATAATGAATATTATATAGGTACTCTTAACGGTGTTTATATTGTTAGAAATAATAATCGTGATTCTATAATTGATTTAGGAAGTAGGTTGCCGGTTTTAAAGAATAAAATAAATAAAATTATTGGAACTGCAAATGGCGATTTGTGGATAGGCACAGAAAACGATGGTATCATTTGCTTGCGGCAAAAAAATGTCGTTAAGCATTTAACAATAAAAGATGGCTTGCTTAGCAATTCCTGCAGGAGCATATATGAATCTGGAAATAATATTTGGTTAGGTACCAATAATGGTATTAATAAGATTGATATTTTAAATAATTCCATTACCAGCTACACAACCGCTGATGGCCTCGATTGTGAAATAATTAATTGCATTTATGCAAGCGGTGACTCTGTATTTGCAGGAACGCCTTACGGCCTCACATTCTTTAATGCAAACGCTGCTTCGCATAAATCTATTTGCAACTTAAAACTACTGAATATTCAATCTAATGAAACTAACTGGTATGCAAGCCAGGATAGCATTCGTCTTTCAAGCCGTGATAATCTCTTAAGGTTTGAATACGTCGGCATATCCTTTGCCTCAGCAGGCGATATCACTTATTACTATCAGCTAGAAGGATTGAGTGATGAATGGCAATCAACCAGGCTGAATGTATTGGAATTTCCATCGCTTTACCCGGGCGATTATGCATTAAATATGTATGCAATAAATAAATATGGGGTGAAAAGTAAAATGCTGACTGTTCATTTTACCAAAGCCAAACATTATTGGCAATTGTTATGGGTACAGATTTTATTGTTGCTTATTTTAATAATGTTAATGTGGTTAGTAGCAAGAGCGAGAATAAGGTCAGTTCGAAGAAAGGCAGATGATAATCTTTTGCGAGAAAAGCGAATCAATGAGCTTGAGCAAATGGCCTTAAAAGCGCAGATGAACCCACATTTCATTTTCAACAGCATTAACTCAATTCAGCAATACGTATTTTCAGGCAACGTTGCAGAAGCTAATGAATACATAACAGATTTCTCTTCACTGGTAAGGCAAACGTTAGATATGTCGGGGAAAAAATTTATTACGCTTACTGAAGAAATAATGTACCTCAGGGCATATCTTGGGTTGGAACAAAAAAAGTACGAGCACTGCTTTAATTTTACGATTGCTGCAGAGGAAAATAAAGATGGGAATTTGCTTTTGCCGCCATTGCTCATTCAACCTTTTGTTGAAAACAGTATAAGGCATGGTGTGTTGAATTTAAAAAAAGGGCAGGGAAAAATTCTTGTTCATTTTTTCAAAGAAGTGAACGCCCTTTGCTGTGTTGTGGAAGATAATGGTATAGGCCGTGCAAATGCTATTCAATTAAAAAAGAGTGTAAATCCCATGTATGAATCAAAAGGAATGGTGCTGGTTAAAAACAGGATTGAGAGCCTTAATAATATCTATAATTCTGATATAACGGTTGCTATTGAAGATATTGATGAGGAGGGTAATACAGGCACCCGCGTTATAATAAAATTTCCGCTAGATTATGACGAACAAAACAATTAATGCTGTTATAGTTGAAGATGAGCCTAAAAATATTGTACTGTTAAAGAAAATGCTGGATATGTATTGCCCGCAGGTAAATATTTGCGGAAATGCAAATACTGTAGAAACAGCAGTTAATTTGATTACAGCAAAAAAGCCTGACCTCGTTTTCCTGGATATAGAAATAAGCGGAGGTAATGCATTTCAGTTATTGGATATTCTGCAACCTGTAAAATTTAGTATCATCTTTGTTACAGCTTATGATAACTATCTTTTGAAAGCCATAAAATATGCAGCTCTTGATTATTTATTTAAGCCGGTTAATATAAAAGAGCTCGTTGCAGCGGTAAATAAATCTGCGGAAAAAATTAATGCACAAAACACTTCACGCCAAATAGAAATGTTGCTCAAAAGCTTTTCAACGCCTAAAAACACTGCTACTATAGCATTACCAACTTCATTTGGATTTTATATAATTCCTGTACAAGATATAGTAAGGTGTGAGGCTAAAGGCAATTATACGATCTTTTACATGGAAGATGGAAAATCTCATACTGCTTCAAAAACCTTGAAAGAATTTGAAGATGTTCTCCCACCCGATATCTTTTTCAGGGCGCATCATTCACACCTTATCAATATAAATTATGTAATAAAATATCATAAAGGAAAGGGGGGAATTATAGAAATGAAAGATAAGACCGAAATACCGTTAGCTTCCCGCCGTAAGAACGATTTCTTAAGCCTTTTTGACCCTGCTGATTAGTTGCACTTATCAATTTGGTGATAACACTTATTGGCTAAAGTCAGGCACTTAATAGATTGAATATTGCAGGATAAGTTATAATGCTAATATTTGTATCACCTTTTTTCGACCTGCCTTTTAAGAGAATTAAATCAAATAAGATTATTCTAAACCCTTTACAAGTTAAGCCGTTTTATAACGGCTTTTTTATTGCATCTATACAAATCCGTATTATTTATTGATATTTCAAATGAATTTTGCCTTTATAGTTTGTTCTACCTTTCTAAAAGAATAAAGCGTACGTTTCTATTATATCACAAGGCCCGGACAGAAAGACTGAAATAAAGGTTCTTATAAACAGGCTTTATTTAAAAAAAACATTTTGTGTGTAACGCAGACATCCCTACTTTTGCACCCCGCTTTCAAAAAGCAAGAGTTCATTGAATAGAAAACGTTAAAGGCTAAAGAAAAAAGCAAAAGAATTTGTTGGTTATTTAAACACCGCTATCTTTGCACCCCGCTTCGAAAAAGGCAAGAGTTCATTGAATAGAAAACGTTAAAGGCCAAAGAAAAAGAACTAAAAAATTTGAATGATAAATGAGAGTTTATTATCTTTGCACCCCGCTTCAAAAAAGCTCAAGATCGTTAATAGAAAGGATAACAAAATGAAAGAAAAAAAGTAAAAGAAATTTGAATAATAGACTAATAACTTTTACCTTTGCAATCCTTTGAAAATCAAACAGTTTTTTCTCATAATTCAGTAAGGTTCAAGAATAAAAAAAGTTCAAATTTTTTCAATAAAATTTTGGAACAAAACAAAATGGCTCTTACTTTTGCAACCCCAATCAAAAACGGGTAAAACAAAAGTTCTTTAAACGTAAAAAATGTAAGCAGTAACCAGGCTGCAAAATGGTTCAAGTCCATAATGCATTACAATCTTTAAACTTCGTAAGAAGTTAAGGTTAAGATCTTTGAAAAGATGGAAAGTAACAGTACTAATAAATAGCAATGTTTATTGGTAAGGTAACAGCGTAACAACAAATTATATCCGACGTTAATTTTCTGAAGAGAATTTAATAGTCAGATCAAATCTTTTACAATGGAGAGTTTGATCCTGGCTCAGGATGAACGCTAGCGGCACGCTTAATACATGCATGTCGAGGGGCAGCATAGGTAGCAATACTTGATGGCGACCGGCAAACGGGTGCGGAACACGTACAGAACCTTCCTTCAAGTGGGAGATAGCCCAGGGAAACTTGGAGTAATACCCCATAGGATAGTGGAGTGGCATCACTCAGCTATTAAAGATTCATCGCTTGAAGATGGCTGTGCGGCTGATTAGGTAGTTGGCGGGGTAACGGCCCACCAAGCCTTCGATCAGTAACTGGTGTGAGAGCACGACCAGTCACACGGGCACTGAGACACGGGCCCGACTCCTACGG
>JAEWBD010000051.1 GCA_023391315.1 Bacteroidota bacterium
CAAGCCCGGTGCCCAGCGCAATATACCCGGCAAGGCTAACCGGGCATTTTGGTATCAGCACAAAAATAAAGGCAGAAACAGCCATTTTTATATAGTCTTTGCTGCGCCGGCTGGTCTTCTTTTTACCTTCTTTGTTTTCATCGGTTTTCAACGGCCTTGTATGTGTGCATTGGCATTGCATATTATTGTTATTTATGTTCATCACTGTGACAGCAACTGTCTTTTTTCTCTTCAGCAACATAGCGGCCCTGCATATTTACATGTCCGCCCGCTTTATACTTGTCGTGATGCCGCACCCAGCTTGTAAGGTTTTCGCCTTCTCCTTCATTTCTGCCTAACGGCGCTGTATCAAGTATCATATAAGTAGATATTTGATTTTCACCACCCCGCGCATAGGATGAATAAGTGTGAAATATATTTCCATCTTCATTTTTATAAAATGCACTGTCGCCCGGCGCCTCTTCGCCCATGTAAGGCTGCATGCCATAATTATAATACACTTTTCCATCCACAATGTCCTGCGGCCTGAATGATACATGAAAATCAAAATTGAAATCGTTGTTTAATGATGAAACCCAGGGGAACGTCCATCCCATGCGCTTTTTAAATGCTTCAATTTTTTCAACCGGGGCGCGGGAAACAGCCACGTAACTTACATCGTGATTGTTTAGGTGTATTAACGCGGCCTGCGCATGGTCAGCGCCGAATGAACAGCCCACGCAGCCTTCCTCCCAATCTGGCCCGAACATAAAATGCTGGATAATTAACTGGCTGCGGCCATTAAACAGGTCAGCCAATGATACCTTGCCATCAATGCTGTCAAATACATAATTTTTGGTCAGTTTTGTCCAGGGTAATGCAAGCCGTTCAGCCCTTAATTTATCATATGCTCTCGTAAATTCTTTTTCTTTCTGTAATAATTCCTGGCGTGCCTTTAACCATTCTTCAGGCTTTACAGTTTGATGTTTGCTTTTTGCAGCAGGCTGCATAGTTTGTGTTTCCATAATTGTTATTATTTTAGTTAAAGACAAACAGGGATTTAAAATCCGTACAACTCAAAAAGATTTTTTTTATTTTACAACACGATGGAAACCACGCAGGCCTTGGATCATTTGAAGAAAATAATCTTTGCCATACAACCTTTGCAGGATGATACCTGGAATGCATTTTCTTCAATATGGAAACCATATGAAGCCAAACGCAAAATACTGCTTACAAAAGCCGGGGAAATGGAGCGCTATTTATATTTTGTTTTGGAGGGTGTGCAACGCGGCTTTTATGCGCATGATGATGGCCGCGAAGCAACCATTGTTTTTACGTACGCTTTTTCATTTTCCGGAATTGCAGATTCATTTTTATTGCAACAACCCTCCCGGTTCTTCCTGGAAACGCTTACCGCAAGCAGCTTTTTGCGAACGGAATACAAACAGGTGAATAATTTATTGCAGCGTTACCCGGATTTTCAAACCTGTATGTTTAAATCATTGAGTTTTGCCTTTGCAGGTGTTTTGGAAAGACAGATAGAACTGCAATGTTTTTCTGCTGAAGAAAAATTTAAAGCACTTTTAAAGCGCAGTCCTCATGTATTAAATTTAATTCCACACAAATACCTGGCATCCTACCTCGGCATTGATGCCACCAATTTCAGCAAACTGCTTGGCACCGTACGTTTATAACAGCTTTTTATAAATCTTGGTTTTTACCAATATTTTGCAACAGCGTAAATGCAAGCTTTGCATCATAAACAAAATGTATGAAAACTCACAACTCGCAACAACTCATTGCACTGCTGGAAGAACAAACTGAAAGTATTTTAAATATTGCTGTTCAGCAATGGCAAATGACGCCTGCATCAGTTTTTAAACAACAGCCTTCACCGGGCTCATGGAGCGCCATGCAATGTCTCGGTCATTTAAATGCGTATGGCCGCTATTACCTGCCTGCAATAGAAAGGGCCATTGATATGGCAAGGTTAAAGCATCAGCCGGCGGTTGAAACATTTACGCCGGGCTGGCTTGGCAATTATTTTACCAAACTTATGTTGCCCGGCAAAGATGGTATTCCTGTTAAAAAAATGAAAGCGCCAAAAGATTACACAATCGTAAATGAAGGCAACAGCGATGCCATCATTGCAGAATTTATTAATCAACAGGAGAAAATACTGTTATTGCTGCAACAGGCGAGACATGTTGATTTAAATAAAATAAGGATACCGGTTTCCATTGCAAAATTTATAAAATTAAAACTTGGTGATGTGTTTATGTTTTTAATTGCACATAACCTTCGCCATGTAAAACAGGCGGAAAGGGCCATTGCTGCTGCCACTTCTGCAAAAACTAAAGCCGGCAGTTTAGCATAATTTACTGCGAACCATTAGACAGTGCCTTGGCGGGGCATTGTCTGTAAACCCGGATAGTTGCGCTATTTACAATGTATGCACGCCGTTTAAAAAAATTTGTTGTTTGCTTATATTTTATTTGCTTTGTCGCAATACATTGTAGCCCAAACTATTTACTGATATGACAGAAGTTGGCGGACGGATTCTTTCTTTGAAAGATTTTTCACAAATTCTTTTTGAAGAGAGCGAAATAGAGTTAAGTACAGCAGCGCTTGAAAAAATTGATAAGAATTTTGAATTTCTAAAGCAATTTTCAACCGAAAAAGTTATTTACGGAATTAACACCGGTTTCGGGCCAATGGCCCAATACAGGATTAGTGACGACAGAACGCTTCAGTTACAATATAATTTAATAAGAAGCCATAGCTCCGGCAGCGGCAAACCTTTGCCGCCATTGCTTTGCAAGGCAGTAACGGTTGCCCGCTTAAACAGCTTAATGCAGGGCTACTCGGGCATACATAAAGAAACGGTTGAATTACTGGCAACGCTTATCAATAAAAATATTGTTCCGTGTATTTACGAGCACGGTGGTGTGGGCGCCAGCGGCGACCTCGTGCAGCTTGCCCACCTTGCACTTACTTTAATTGGTGAAGGCGAAGTGTATTTTGAAAATGAAATTCAGCCAACTGCTGACGTGTTCAGCCGCTTCAACATTCAGCCGCTAAACATTCGTATACGCGAAGGCCTTGCCGTGTTGAACGGCACTTCTGCCATGACCGGCATCGGCATGATAAACATTCTCCAGGCCAATAAATTATTACACTGGATCATAATATTATCTGCTATAACCAATGAAGTGGTGGGCGCGTATTCAGATCATTTTTCTTATGAACTGAACATTGTAAAACCGCATAAAGGGCAAAACTGGGTGGCGGCTGTAATGCGCGATATTCTCAGCGACAGCAAACTTATCCGCAGCCGCAAGGAACATTTATATGAATCTGAAGCCATAAGGCAAAAAGAAATTTTTGAAGATAAAGTGCAGGAATATTATTCGCTGCGCTGTGTTACACAAATATTAGGGCCCATTTTCGATACCATTCAGCATGCAGAAAAAATTGTTACGGATGAATTGAATTCTGTGAACGATAATCCTGTTGTTGACCATGAAAACCATAATATTTTTCATGGCGGCAATTTTCATGGCGATTATGTTTCGCTTGAAATGGATAAGCTGAAGATAGCTACAACAAAACTCTCCATGCTCAGCGAACGCCAGTTAAATTATTTACTGAACGATAAGCTTAACCAGAAGTTTCCGCCATTTGTAAACCTTGGTGTGCTCGGCTATAATTTCGGTATGCAGGGCGTGCAGTTTACGGCTGTTTCTACGGTTGCAGAAAATCAAACCTTATCATTCCCCATGTATGTGCACAGTATACCCAACAATAATGATAACCAGGATATGGTGAGCATGGGCACCAACGCGGCTTTGATAACCAAAAAAGTAATCGATAATTCTTTTGAAGTATTGGCCATTCAAATGATGACTGTGCTGCAGGCTGTGGATTATCTCAATTGCTCCGCACAACTCTCTTCAAAAACCAATGCCGTTTATACAGCCATAAGGAAAATATTTCCTAAGTTCATTAACGATATGCCGAGGTATAAAGAGCTTGCAAAAGTTAAAAATTACTTTGAAACATCAGACCCTTTGATGTTAATAAACGCAGAATTACCTGCAGGCGCTAATAATTAAAATAAATTTGCAAGAAATATATTACAGATGAAACGCCCATGTAAAATGCTTTCACACAAGGGAATGATTATCAGGCGTCCATCTGGACAGAAAAAAACAAAAACGAACAGATGAAATCTGCATTGGTTACAGGCGGTTCAAGAGGCATTGGAAAAGCTGTTTGCATTAAGCTCGCAGAAATGGGTTATCATGTTATCATTAATTACAGGAGTAATGAGGAAGAAGCCCGCAAAACCTTGCAGGCTTTGGAAGAAAAAAATGCAACCGGCGAATTATTGCAGTTTGATGTGGCAGATAAAGAAGCGATAAAAAATATATTGGGTGAATGGATTGAAAAAAACACGGATAAACCAATTGAAGTATTGGTAAACAATGCCGGTATAAGAGATGACGCTTTAATGTTTTGGATGAACGATGGACAGTGGGACAATGTAGTAAACACAAGCCTCGACGGGTTCTTTTACGTAACGCGTATTGTATTGAATAGCATGCTGCAGAAACGTTATGGCAGGATCATCAATATCGTTTCGTTATCGGGTATAAAAGGCATGCCGGGACAGGTGAACTACTCAGCGGCAAAGGCAGGCATCATCGGCGCTACAAAAGCATTGGCGCAGGAAGTTGGTAAAAGAAATATAACGGTTAATGCTATTGCGCCGGGTTTTATAAAAACAGATATGACGCAGGACCTGGATGAAGGCCAGCTAAAATCATTGATCCCGGTTAATCGTTTTGGAACACCAGACGAAGTAGCTTATGCAGTCGGGTTCCTGGCTGCACCACAGGCAGCATACATTACCGGAGAAGTAATTTCTGTAAATGGCGGCTTATACACTTAAATAAAATTTAAATGTGCCATTTTTTGTGTTTTAACGATTAATAGTCAATATTATTCGCCAGGCAGGATATCCGGATACCGGGATGTTCTGATAATAATTGAATATTTATAAACTAATAATAACTCCCTTAGGGAATGGAGTTGATTTATGAACAGAGTTGTAATAACAGGCTTGGGTATTTATTCATGTATAGGTAAAAACCTGGATGAAGTAAAAAATTCTTTATACCAGGGTAAATCGGGTATTGTACTTGATCCTGTTCGGAAAGAATTTGGTTACCGTTCCGGTCTCACCGGTTGGGTTGATAAGCCAAACCTGAAAGAATTGCTCGACAGGCGTTCAAGAATAATGCTGCCCGAACAAGGCGAATATGCATACGTGTCTACACTTGAAGCCCTGCAAAATGCAGGGCTTGACGAAGATTATATACAGGCGCATGAAGTAGGTATTTTATTTGGTAACGACAGCTCCGCCCAACCGGTTATTGAAGGTATTGACATCATGCGGCAGAAGAAAGATACCATGATGGTTGGTTCGGCTTCAGTGTTCAAAACCATGAATTCTACTGTTACCATGAACCTTGCAACCATTTTTAAATTAAAAGGTATAAACTTCACAGTAAGTGCGGCCTGCGCCAGCGGCTCACATGCTATCGGCCTTGCTTACCTTTTTATAAAAACAGGCTTACAGGATTGTGTTATTGCCGGCGGCGCACAGGAAATTAACCATCTTTCCATGGGCAATTTTGATGCACTCGGCGCCTTCTCCACGCATGAATCTGAACCCATAAAAGCTTCACGGCCTTTCGACCGCAGCCGCGATGGCCTCGTGCCAAGCGGTGGCGCTGCAACGGTTATTCTGGAAAGCCTCGAATCAGCACAAAAAAGGGGCGCTCCTATTTTGGGCGAAGTGATCGGTTACGGATTTTCATCAAACGGCGAACATATTTCAAACCCTACTGTAAGCGGGCCGGTTCGCTCATTGCAAATGGCATTAAAAGATGCCGGTTTGCTGGCTGCAGAAATTGATTATATCAATGCACATGCCACCTCCACACAGGCCGGTGATGCCAGTGAGGCAAAGGCGATTAACGAGGTTTTTGGCGATAGCAAACCTTATGTGAGTTCTACCAAATCCATGACCGGGCATGAGTGCTGGATGGCTGGCGCCAGCGAAATTGTGTACTCCATGCTCATGATGCAAAATAATTTTATAGCACCCAATATTAATTTTGAAAACCCCGATGAAGATTCGGCTAAATTGAATCTTGTAAAAAATACGCTGGAAAAAAATATAAATGTATTTTTGAGCAATTCCTTTGGGTTTGGAGGAACGAATTCATCAATTATTGTATTAAAACACTGAACCTTAACTGCCATGAATATGAATGGAGAAATAGTAGCGAAAATCAACAGTTTTCTTGCTGAAGAGTTTGAAGTGGAACCGGAGAAAATTGTTGCTGAGGGCAATTTAAAAGAAACACTCGATTTAGATAGCCTTGATTATATAGACCTTGTTGTTGTAATTGAAAACAATTTTCATTTTAAGGTAAAACCGGGCGATTTCCTGCACATTCATACCTTCAGCGATTTTTATGATTATATAATTTCGCGGGTAAATTCAAAACAGCTTGTATAATGCCATCGTGGCAAGGCAAGAGTAAAGGCACCACTTTCGGATACAGCATTTTTGTAGCGGTCATCAAAAAATTTGGCGTAAGGCCTGCTTATGCATTGCTTGCAATTGTTGCGTTTTATTATTTTCTCTTCTCCTTTAAAACATCCAAAATCATTTACGGTTTTTACCGGGAGCGGTTGCATTACGGGCGCTTTTCATCCCTGCTTAAATTATATAGAAACTATTACCGCCTTGGGCAAACGCTGATTGATAAAATAGCCATCATGTCGGGCGCAGCCGTAAACTTTACTTTTAATTTTGACGGGGAAGAAAACCTGCGGCAAATAACAGCCTTACAAAAAGGCGGGCTTCTGTTAAGCGCCCATATTGGTAACTGGGAAATTGCCGGTTATTTATTAAAACGGTTGAACACCCGTATTAATATTGTAATGTTTGATGGCGAACATCAGAAAATAAAAGAATACCTCAAAAGCGTTACCGGCGAAACAACGGCTAAGATCATTGTTATAAAAAACGATCTCTCTCACATTTTTGAAATAAATGAAGCGCTTAAAAACAATGATCTGGTTTGCATGCACGCCGACCGTTTTGTAGAAGGCAACAAAACCGTTGAAACTAATTTTTTAGGCAGCCCTGCTAAATTCCCGCTTGGCCCTTTTTTACTGGCGGCGAAATTTAAAGTGCCGGTGGCCTTTGTATTCGCATTAAAAGAAACCACGTTCCATTATCATTTTTTTTCAACCGAAGCCAAAGATTATTCAATGTATGAGAAAGACGAATCTGTAGCGCAAATGCTGAAAGGCTTTGCCAAGGCCATGGAAGAAAAAGTAAAAACTTATCCGGAGCAATGGTTTAATTATTATGATTTCTGGAAGCAATAACGCTTATTTTAATAACCGCATCAACTCCCTAATGCCCTCTGTTGCAGGTTTTTCAATTACCGTAAGATTATATAAAGAAGCGTAAGGAATGTTTTTGTCAACTATAAACTTAGGTATAGCGCGTGGTGCACAATTAATTAAACCAGCAGCAGGATAAACCACCAGCGAGGTGCCTATTACCACAAAAATATCTGCCGCAGCAGCTATTTCAGCGGCGCTTTCAATCATGGGTACCGGCTCTTCAAACCACACAATATGCGGGCGCAACTGCGCACCATCTTCCGCTATATCACCCAATAAAATATCTTTTCTTATTTCATAAATCAATGCTTCATCTATTTCACTGCGCATCTTAAAAATTTCGCCGTGCAAATGCAAAACATTGGTGCTGCCGGCACGTTCATGCAGGTCATCAATATTTTGTGTTATGATATGTACATTAAAATCTTTTTCCAGTTCTGCCAAACCAAAATGCGCAGCATTAGGCTTAGCCCCTAAAACATCGCGGCGGCGCATGTTATAAAAATCAAGCACCAGTTGTTTATTCTTTTTCCAGGCACGCGGTGTGGCCACATCTTCGATATTATAACCATTCCATAAACCATCGCTGTCGCGGAATGTTTTTAAACCGCTTTCCGCACTGATGCCAGCACCGGTGAGCACCACTAAATTTTTCTTCATAGTAATCAATCAAAGTTAATCAATCGCTTTGCCTGACGCTCCTGGCAATTTAAGGTTGTTGCATGGCTAAATGGAAAGAATAATTAGTTAATAAACAGCTTTTATTATTTTTAACGCAACTATATTATAACAATGAGCCGAGCATGATTATTTTCTCCCGCAAGGGAATGTATATAGCGAGGTTCCATGAGGCCATTAAAAATCAAACTTGCACGAATGAAAAAATGTTTGCTGCCCCTGCTGATGGTTTGTTTTGCAACACAGTTCTCTTTTTCCCGGGACAAAAAAATATTCAATGAAACGCCTGCAGAAAAAGCCGAACGCCTGAAATGGTGGACAGATGCACGTTTCGGCATGTTCATCCATTGGGGATTATATGCCTTGCCTGCCCGCCACGAATGGGTGAAAAGTCATGAAAAGATTACCGATGCAGCTTATCAAAAATATTTTGACAATTTTAATCCGGATGAATTTGACCCAAAAAAATGGGCGAAGGAAGCAAAAGCTGCAGGCATGAAATATGCCGTGCTTACCACAAAACATCACGAAGGGTTTTGCCTGTTCGATTCAAAATACACAGATTATAAAGCAACCAACACAAAAGCGCACCGCGACCTCGTAAAAGAATTTGTGGAGGCTTTTCGTGCGGAGGGAATTAAAATCGGCTTTTATTATTATAATCTGCCTGATTCTTCACAAAGGCTCACTTATAATCCCGCAACAAAGAAATATACCTGCATTTTTTAAATTATCCAACAACTGGTAAATATGTGCTTCCCAACTATAACGGCAAAATCACGTATGCGCAGTTTTTAAATGATGATTCTGAAGTGCCATTTACAGTATCGGATAATGGTATGGATTTAATATTAAAGCTTCCGGAAACAAAACCACCCTATGAAGTGCCTGTTGTGGAATTGATATTAAAATAAGCTTTGCTTTTTCTCATTTATTTTTGACGGGATGAAACGCTCATGTAAAATCTTCCATTTAGCGTATGGGCATTACAGCAGGTGATAAAATATAAAACATATTGATGAAAACAGATATACTCGCTTTTGGCGTACATCCCGATGATGTGGAATTAGGTTGCTCCGGCACATTGATAACGGCCGCAGCACAGGGAAAGAAAGTAGCAGTGATTGATCTTACCCGTGGTGAATTAGGTACCCGCGGCACAGCTGAAACCCGTCATGTTGAAGCTGCCAAAGCCGCTGAAGTAATGGGTATTCATGCAAGGGAAAACCTGGCAATGGCCGATGGCTTTTTTCAGAAAGACGAAGTGAACATCCGCAAAGTAATTGTTGCGATAAGAAAGTATCAGCCGGAAATTGTTTTATGCAACGCACCTGAGGACAGGCATCCCGATCATGGCAGAAGTTCGGAACTCGTGGCTGATGCAGCTTTTCTTTCCGGTCTGCGGAAAATTAAAACGGAATATGAAGGCAAAGAACAGGAACACTGGCGGCCCTCATACGTTTTTCATTACATACAGGACCGTTATTTAAAACCTGATTTTTTGTTTGACATTTCTGATGCCTATGAGCAAAAAATAAAAGCCGTGTTATGTTACACCACGCAGTTTAATACAACGGATACCAGCGAACCCGAAACCTATATTTCCAATCCTGATTTTTTAGATGTTATAAAAGCCCGTGCGCTGATGTTTGGCAAACGCATAGGCGTAAAATATGCCGAAGGATATTTAACCACAAAGATGATAGGCGTAAAAAGTTTTGATGCATTTATACAGCAGGTAACGTAAGAAGCTGTTTAAATAGCAACAGCGGTCTGACCAAAACAAAATACTAAACAGCTTATGGTTAAAATCCTCGGGATTAACAACATGTAACCGGATGAATAACAACATGAAATACGTACGTTACTTTATCATTATGTATGTATTGACTTTTCTATTACAAAGTTGCGGCTTTAGTGATTGGGAAGTTACAGAATTGTATGCTCAAAAAATTGAGGGTACTCCAAAAGTATTATATAAATATGATGCTTGGGGAGGGCTAGATGCGAATGCATCCGGTTATGTTATTCTTGATTCATCCGAAACGTTTAAAGTAAAAATACGTAATGATTTGCCATTTATGTATTTACAGGAAATTCCTGACAAAACAATCATCAAAGGCGTAAGTCATATTTGTGATAGTAGTTGTGGTGAAAATTATAATAAAGTAACTCCCATTTTTGTACCCGTCAAAAAAGAAAAGACTGAAAGCCAGAATATTAAAATTGTAAACAATATCTATCAGTATAAAGGATTTTCTGAAAGAACTAAGCTGTTAGAAACATTGCAATTTGAAAAGTTTAGAGAAACGAGAGACAGTCTATTTTTTTACAATTTAGATGATGTTGAAAGTGTAAATGGTAAACATCTTGATAGCTTGAAATTTAAAAAAAAGGATATCACAATTAGGCAAACAAAGGCTCAGAAAATAATTAATATAACAGTTGAAGATTTGGTGGTTAATCAAAATTCCAACGAGATTATTTTATGTCAGACCTATTTTTTAACACCTAAAGAAAAACTTAATTCTACGTTATTTTCTGATTATGGAATCTTCAAGGAAGTAATTAAATAAAGCTATTATTAGAGGAGGATCATTAAGATTACTTACACGTTAAGGAATAAGTTTCAGATGGTTTATGGTTTAATAAGGCATGATTTAAGATAACTCATAACTTTTTGCGCAAACGTTTGAAATGCATATCTACATTATTGTGCGTTAAATTTGGTAATGCTCAACGATGCCTGCAAAGCTTGATTGATACATCTTATTCTCAAAACCAAATGCAGAAAAAAAAATTATTCGAGGCCGTTTATCTGATTATTGCCATTCTTATTTCGTTTTCCGCAGCAGCGCAGCAGAAGCATGTATTTAGCCTTGTCAAAAACGATTTCCTGCTCGATGGTAAACCGCTGCAGATAATAAGCGGTGAAATGCACCCGGCGCGTATTCCGCATGAATACTGGCGCCAGCGCATTCAAATGGCCAAAGCCATGGGCTGCAATACTATTGCCGCTTACATTTTCTGGAATTACCAGCAACAGCCTGATGGCAGTTTCGATTTTACAACTGGTAACCACAACATTGCAGCATTTATAAAAATATGCCAGGAAGAAGGCATGTGGGTGTTGCTTCGCCCGGGCCCTTATGTTTGTGCCGAATGGGATTTTGGCGGCCTGCCCACTTCTCTTTTAAAAATACCCGATATAAAAGTCCGCTGCCTCGATCCGCGCTATATGGAAGCTGTAACCAAATATGTAAAGGCATTGGCCGGCGAAGTAAAATCTTTGCAATGCACCAGCGGCGGCCCTATTTTAATGGTGCAGATAGAAAATGAATACGGCAGTTATGGCAACGATAAGGCATATCTTGAAGCATTGAGAAAATTATGGATAGATAACGGCATCAATGTTCCATTTTATACATCCGATGGGCCAACGCCTTACATGCTGGAAGCGGGTAATATTTTGGGCGCAGCGATTGGCCTCGACAGCGGCGGCAGCGATGCTGATTTTAGTGAAGCAAAAAAACATAACCCTGATGTGCCGGTATTCAGCAGTGAAACCTATCCCGGCTGGCTTACACACTGGAAGGAAAAATGGGCCCGCGTTGATTCTGCTTCTATCATAAAGGAGGTGAAATGGCTGCTCGATAATAAAAAATCTTTCAATTTATATGTGATACACGGCGGTACCAATTTTGGTTTTACCGCCGGCGCCAATGCCTTCAGCCCAACAGCTTATCAACCTGATATTACAAGTTATGATTATGATGCGCCGATAAACGAACAAGGCCAGGCAATGCCGAAATATTATGCGTTGCGTAACCTCATCAGTCAATATGTGCACTATAAAATTCCACCAGTGCCGGCAGCCATTCCCGCCATTGAAATACCGGCGATAAAGATGGAAAAGTTTGCCAGCCTCTGGAATATGCTGCCAACACCAATTCAATCACCGCAGCCAAAGCCTTTTGAAGATTTTGATCAGAACCAGGGCTGCATGTTGTACCGCACCACATTAACCGGCCATAAAAGCGGTACGCTTACCATTACCGAACCGCATGATTATGCATTGATATTTTTAGATGGAAAATTTATTGATACCATTTTTCGCGATGGCGGCAAGTGGAGCGTAAAACTTCCGAAAACAGATAGTGAAAATCCTGTGCTTGATATATTAATCGAAGGTATGGGCCACATCAATTTTGCGCAATATATGATAGACCGCAAAGGCATTACCGACCGCGTTACTTTAAACGGCATGACGCTGATGAACTGGCAGATTTACCCTTTGCCGCTGGATGATAAATTCATTGCATCCATTAAACAAACAGCTTTTAACGGCCCGGCAAAAGGCCTGTTCTTTAAAGGCAAATTCAATTTAAGCTCAACCGGCGATACGTATTTTGATATGGGCCAATACACAAAAGGCAATGTATGTGTAAATGGTCATAATTTAGGGAGATATTGGAATGTTGGCCCGCAGCACAGTTTATATTGCCCGGCCTCGTGGCTGAAGAAAGGAGAGAATGAAGTTGTGGTGTTTGATTTATTGCAGGAAGAATCGGCGGATGTGAGCGGGGTAAAGACGTTAAATTAGGGAACGCGGTCAGACGCTTCAAAAGCGTCAGACCGGTAGCAGGTAAAGTAAACCTGCGGCATACACCGGTAACATAACAATCATTTCATGCTATAAAAATTTACAAATGGAAAGAAGAAAATTTATTCAAAACACGGCAATGTCCACAGCAGCTTTTGCAATGGCTTCCAAAACGTCGTTTGCCGCACCGGCAGATGGTAAAGTAAAGATTGGATTAATCGGCACAGGCCTGCGGGG
>JAEWBD010000144.1 GCA_023391315.1 Bacteroidota bacterium
CAATTTGATCGTAGCGCATCACCCGATTGTTTTTCGGGGGCTAAAAAAAATAAACGGTAAAAACTACGTGGAGCAAACCATTATTACTGCTATAAAAAATGATATTGCCATTTATGCCATTCATACCAATCTCGATAATATTATGGCTGGTGTAAACAATAAAATAGCCGACAAACTTGGCTTACAAAACAGGCAGGTTTTATTGCCCAAAGAAAACACGCTGATGAAGCTTTTCACTTTTGCGCCAACAGATCACGCAGAAAAAGTGCGTTCGGCTTTATTTGATGCAGGCGCCGGCGACATTGGCAATTACAGCGAATGCAGTTTCAATGCGGCAGGTAAAGGCACTTTTAAAGCGGGCGAAAACACCCATCCTTTTGTGGGTGAACCAAATATCCGGCACACCGAAGATGAGGTTAAGATTGAGGTTATATTCCCGTTTTATCTTCAGCAAAAAATATTATCGGCACTTTTGGAGACGCACCCTTATGAAGAAGTTGCCTATGATATTATCCTGCTTTCAAATCAATATAGTAATATCGGCAGTGGTTTAACCGGGGAACTGGATGAAGAAAAATCAGAAACGGATTTTCTCGCTGCAATAAAAAAAACCTTTGGTTTAAGCGTTATAAAACACACGCCTTTATTACAAAAACCTGTTAAAAAAGTAGCCGTTTGCGGCGGGGCCGGGAGTTTTCTTATTAATAAAGCAAAAGCATCGGGCGCTGATTTTTACATCACTTCCGATATAAAATACCATGAATTTTTTGATGCCGACGGCAAAATGGTAATTGCCGATATTGGCCACTGGGAAAGCGAGCAATTCACTACAGAACTTTTATATGATATTTTGCAGGCTAAATTCCCTAACTTTGCCGTCCTCAAAACAAAAACGGTAACCAATCCCGTTCATTATTTTGTTTAAACAATAAATATGGCAGCAGTAAAAGAATATTCAGTTGAAGAAAAACTTGCATCGCTGGTACGCCTGCAAAAAATTGACAGCAAACTGGATGAAATTAAAATATTAAAAGGCGAGCTTCCCATGGAAGTAAGCGACCTTGAAGATGAAATTCAGGGTTTGCACAGCCGTCAAACCAGGATTGAAGAAGAAATTAACGGTATCACCGAGTTCATTGAACAAAAGAAAAATCTTATAAAAGAAGCTGATGCTATGGTAAAAAAATACCAGAAGCAAAGCGACAGCGTTAAAAATAACCGCGAATACGAAGCCATTACCAAGGAAATTGAAATGCAGGAACTGGAAGGTAAGCTGGCCGAAAAACATATTCGTGATGCCAATGAAGAACTGGCCGAAAAAGCAAAGATGCTGGAACAAACCAAAAAACTTATTGGCAATAAAGACGTGTCTTTAAAGCAGAAGAAAAACGAGCTTGAAAAAATAATTGCTGATACGGAGAAAGAAGAAACACATTTTTCAAAACTTTCTACGCAGGCCCGCGAAGGCATTGACGACCGCCTGTTGTATTCTTACGACCGCATCCGCAAAAGTTACCGCAATGGTTTGGCCGTTGTACCCGTGGAAAGAGATGCCTGCGGCGGATGTTTCAACGCTATACCGCCACAGCGCCAGAGCGAAATACGCCAGCACAAAAAAATTATTGTTTGTGAAAACTGCGGTCGCATTTTAGTGGATGAAGAGCTGAATGTGGCTACAGAAATGGAAAAATAAATAACATTAACATCTTATCTTTATAAAAAGGACGTTGCTTTAAACGTCCTTTTTTATTTTCGGGCTAATGAAGTTTGCGCTACAGAAATTAGTTTTCTCATTACTGTTTTGTATTGCTTTTTTTACTGTTAAAGCAGGCAAGGTTTATGATTTTAATGCAACCTGCCAGCAGGCTTATAAAGAAATTACCAGCCTGCGCCTGGCAAATGGTGAAAGATTGATTGCCCAGGCCAAAGCAGAAAACCCGGATAATCTTATCCCTTATTTCCTCAACAGCTATATAGATTTTTTTATTCTCTTTTTTAATGAAGATCCGGCTGAATTAAAAATGCGTGAACCGCATTTTGATGATTACCTGGATATACTGGATGAAGGCCCTTCCTCATCACCATTTTATAATTACTGCCGTGCCGTGGTATTAATACAGGCGGCCTGTGTTGAAATAAAATTCGGCGAAAGGTGGGCTGCAGGCTGGGATTTTCGCAAAGCGTTCGGGCTGATAAAAGAGAACCGTAAAAAATTCCCGGGTTTTGTGCCTAACAATATGTTGTATGGCCCCATGCAGGTGGTTGCCGGCACTATTCCCGACGGTTATAAATGGATAGCGGGATTGTTTGGCATTAAAGGTTCCATTAGCAAAGGCATGGTTTTAATGCAGGGCGTAATCAACAGCAACGACAGCTATGCAAAGCTGTTTGCAGACGAAGCTGCTTTTTATTATTGCTATGTAAGCTTCTACATACAAAACCAGCCGGAAAAAGTTTTTCAATTCATCAGGCAGAAAAATTTTGACCTTGTAAATAATCACCTGATGGCTTACATGGCCGCCAATCTTGCTGTAAATAACAAGATGAATGAATTTGCAAGAGATGTAATTGAAAACCGGAACAGGTCATCCGCGTACATGCAAACACCTATATGGAATTTTGAACTGGCGTATGTGCAAATGCGGCACCTTGAACTGGAAGATGCCGCTAAAAATTTTGAATATTTCCTTTCCCATTTCAAAGGCAAATTCTATGTAAAAGATGCCTGCGAAAAACTGGCCTGGTGTTATTATTTAATGGGCAACACCACTGCTGCCAACAATGCACGGCAAATGGTATTAAAACGCGGCAATACAGATACCGATGCAGATAAAGAAGCCAATAAAAATGCAAAGGCAGGCAAATGGCCAAACATGCTCTTATTAAAAGCAAGGGTTTTGAATGATGGCGGCTATAACCAGCAGGCGATTACCTTATTGAGAAGTAAATCTGCAAACGATTTTACCGATGCCACCGACAAACTTGAATATACTTACCGCACAGGCAGGATTTATGATGATATGAATTATGATGATTCCGCCGTTAAATATTACCAGGCTGCTATTTCTCTTGGCATCAGCAGAACGGAATATTATGCCTCCCGCGCCGCTTTGCAAATAGGGATGATTTATGAAAAGCAGGGCAATAAACAGCTTGCTATTCAATACTATCAAAAATGTCTTGCCATGCAAAACCATGATTATAAAGATTCAATGGACCAGAAAGCAAAATCAGGTATTGCAAGGTGCAGTGGCGGGTGATCCGGTATCTGCTTTCATATTTGTTTAAACCGTTTTATAATCATACCGACAAAGCCGATATTTGTTCTCATGAAAAGAATATATATCATTACTATACTGCTTTGCATTACCACTATTCTTTCTGCCCAAAATATACCATCGCCAAAACAATTCCTCGGTTATGAATTAGGTGAACGTTTTACGCCGTGCTATAGAATAGATAATTACTTCAACACGGTTGCGCAGGCTTCTCCATCCACCGTTAAAACATTTAAATATGGTGAAACCAATGAGGGCCGTGACCTGGTGGTGGCTTTTATTTCTTCGGCACAAAATATTCAGAACCTTGAAAATATAAGACAGAACAATCTTCGTCTTGCAGGCATGCTAAAAGACAATACGCCGGCTAATGTAAATATGCCTGCCATAGTGTGGTTAAGTTATAATGTACATGGCAACGAACCTTCAAGCGCCGAAGCAGCCATGAAAGTTTTATATGCATTGGCCGATCCATCCAATACACAAACAAAACAATGGCTACAGAACGCTGTAGTTATAATTGATCCCATACAAAACCCCGATGGCCGCGACCGCTATATAAACTGGTATAATAATGCTGTTGGCAAAAATTTCAATGCTGATCCGCAAAGCCGTGAACATGATGAACCCTGGCCGTATGGAAGAACCAATCATTATAATTTTGATCTTAACCGCGACTGGGCCTGGCAAACACAAAAAGAATCGCAGCAGAAAGTAAAATTGTATAATCAGTGGCTGCCGCAGATACATGTTGACCTGCATGAACAGGGTTATAATGCGCCCTATTATTTTGCACCGGCTGCACAGCCGTTTCATGAAGTAGTTACGCAATGGCAAAGGGATTTCCAGGTTACTGTTGGAAAGAATAACGCAAAGTATTTTGACGCCAATGGCTGGCTCTATTTCACCAAACAAATATTCGATCTATTTTATCCTTCTTATGGAGATACTTATCCCACATACAACGGTGCTATTGGTATGACGTATGAGCAGGGCGGCATTGGAGCAGGTCTTGGTATAAAAACAAAAAGCGGCGATACGCTTACCTTAACGGACAGGCTGATGCATCACTATACTGCAAGCCTATCAACCATTGAAGTGGCTTCAAACAATGCAAAACAACTCGTGACTGAATACAAAAAATATTTTGACAATAATATTAATGGTATTGGGTTGGAAAATACAACGTATGTGCTTACATCATCATACCAAAACAAAATAGAAGCCGTAAGAAAACTGCTTGATAATAATAGTATAAGTTATGGTATAACCAATGCAAACTTCAGCGGTTACAATTATTTTGATAATAAAACGGAAGCATTTAAAAACGAAGGCTATCAAATTGCAGTTAACACATTGCAGCCCAAAGGCCGCCTGGTAAAAGTGTTATTTGAAAAAGAAAGTAAGCTGGTTGATTCTGCCACTTACGATATTACTGCATGGAGTATTCCTTATGTATATGGTGTGAATGCATGGGCAACAAAAGATAAACTTTCATTAAACGCTTATACAATGCCGGCAGCCATTACACCTGTTCAAAGTAATTATGGCGTATTGATTCCGTACACTTCTATTAATGCATCAAAAGTGCTGGCGGCTTTATTATTGCAGGGCATCCGCGTACGTTATTCTGCTGATGATTTTACCTATAACGGCAAAGCCTTCAACAAAGGCACGCTTATTATTTTAAAAGGTAACAATCAACCCAATTGGCTTAATGCTGTTAACACAGCCTGCAGCAGTTATAATGTGCAGCCTTATGCCGTGCACACTGGTTTTATGGATGCCGGTGCAGACTTCGGCTCCTCCGATGTGCATTTTATAAAAGCACCAAGGGTAGCTTTACTTACCGGTAAAAGCGTATCCTACATTGCTTCAGGCGAAGTCTGGAGTTATTTTGATAATGAACTGAACTATCCTATATCCCAGTTAATGGCAGAAGATATGGATAACATCAACCTTTCAGGTTATGATATTTTAATTATGCCTGATGGCGGTTATGATGTATTTGACAATAAAGCAAACGCAGCAAAGCTCGAAGATTTTGTGCAAGGTGGCGGCAAGCTTATTGCAACAGAAAGCGGCGCTGAAAAACTTGCCGGTCTTAACTGGAGCGGCCTGAAACTTATTGAAGACACTGCCCAATCTTCAGACAGTATCATACAAAAGAATTATGGCGCTTCAGAACGTGATTTTCTCACCTCGTTCATTCCCGGCGCTATCTATAAAGTACAGTTGGATAATACGCATCCCATTGCTTATGGTTACTCCAATTTTTATTATACTTTAAAACAGGATGCACGTATTTATGCATCCATCAAAGGCGGCTGGAATGTAGGCATATTTCCTTCAAACGCTTACGTAGCAGGCTTTGTAGGCAGCAAATTAAAATCGAAACTGAAGCAGGGCGTAGCCATCGGTGAAAAGCGCTATGGCAAAGGCAGTATTATCTTTTTTAATGATGATGTTTTATTCCGCCGGTTTTGGGAAAATGGAAAAATGCTTTTTGCCAATGCCGTTCTTTTAGCCGGCAATTAATTTGATGTACGCTCATTTTCATTAACCTTTGCGGCCTCTAAACAAGGAAAGTATATTAATGATCAGAAACAATAAAGCTGCGCTTGGATTTATTTTTACAACAGTTTTAATTGATGTTATCGGCCTCGGTATTATCATTCCGGTTGTGCCTGATTTAATAAGACAACTTACGGGGAAAGGACTAAGCCGCGCCGCTGAATTAAACGGGCTGCTCACATTCGCTTACGCATTTATGCAGTTTGTTTGCGCGCCATTGATGGGTAATTTAAGCGACCGTTATGGGCGCAGGCCGGTTTTACTTTTTTCTTTGTTGGGTTTTGGATTCGATTATCTTTTCCAGGGCTTCGCACCAACATTAGGCTGGTTATTTGTGGGAAGAATTATTGCCGGCATGACGGGCGCCAGCTTTACTACAGCTACCGCTTATATTGCCGACGTAAGCGAACCCGAAAAACGGGCGCAAAATTTTGGCCTCGTTGGCGCGGCGTTTGGTTTAGGCTTCATCATCGGCCCTGCAT
>JAEWBD010000154.1 GCA_023391315.1 Bacteroidota bacterium
CCCGGCTGGCGCAACATAAATCCTGCTTCTTCAAAAATTTTATTGATGCCTTCTTCCAATGCTTGTTTTTCCACCTGTTTGCTGCCGGGTACAATCCACACTTCCACATCTTTTGCTTTTTGTTTGCCTTTTACAAAACCGGCTACCATTCTTAAATCTTCAATGCGGGCATTGGTGCAGCTGCCAATAAAAACATAATCTACCTTTTTGCCTTTCATTTTAGCGCCGGGCTCAATGCCCATGTAATGCAAACTCTTTTCATAAGAAGGTTTGTCCCTTACATCTATCTCCGATAAATCAGGTACGTGGCCAGTGATGCCAATGCCCATACCCGGGTTAGTGCCGTAAGTTATCATCGGCTCAATATCTTCTGCTTTAATGTTAAGCTCCGCATCAAATTTTGCATCGGCATCGCTGTATAAAGTTTGCCAGTAAGCCAATGCCTTATCCCAGTCTTCACCCTGCGGTGCAAACTTCCTGCCTTTTACATAATTGAAAGTTGTTTCATCGGGAGCGATCATGCCGCAGCGGGCGCCCATTTCAATGCTCATATTACAAATGGTCATACGCGCTTCCATTGATAAATTTCGGATAGCTGAGCCTGCATATTCCACTGCATAACCGGTAGCGCCGCTGGCAGAGATTTTTGAAATGATATATAGAATAATATCTTTTGAAACCACGCCTTTATTCAGTGCGCCTTCCACATTAATACGCATGAGTTTTGGCTTGCTCTGCATTAAGCATTGTGTAGCCAAAACCATTTCCACTTCACTGGTGCCAATACCAAATGCGATGGTGCCAAATGCACCGTGTGTGGATGTATGGCTATCCCCGCAAACGATGGTCATGCCAGGTTGAGTAACGCCGAGTTCAGGACCGATAATGTGAACAATGCCCTGGTAAGGATGGCCCAAACCGTATAATTCAATGCCGAATTTTTCGCAATTCTGTTTTAAGGTTTCAACCTGCTTTCTTGATAATTCTTCACGAATAGGAAGATGCTGGTTGAGTGTAGGTACGTTATGATCGGCGGTTGCTACCACCTGTTGCGGGCGAAATACCTGGAGCCCCCTGTTTTCCAAACCTTTGAATGCCTGCGGACTGGTTACTTCATGAATAAAGTGTTTATCAATATACAAAATTGAAGGACCACCTTCAATCTGCCTTACAACATGTTTTTCCCAGATTTTTTCGAAAAGGGTGCGGCCACCTCCCTTCGCTACTGAAGGGGTGTTTAAAAGAGCATTATTGTTTTCTGAAGCCATTATTATTTATTAGTTGAAATTAATTTTATGAAGAGATTGCCGCCATCATTGTTGCTGTACAAGGGAGTGACACAACGAAGCTTTATTGAAATACTGCTGCCGGTCACAAAAAATTCTAAGAAACAGCCTCCGGCTGATATGCTTTAGCCAGCTCATGCAAGTCTTCGTCTTTCACTTCTTTCTTTTTATCGGCAACGGCTAAAAATTGCTGGTACAGCACATCAATATCATTACGGTTAAAACTGTAACCTATTTTCTGGAAGCGGTGCGCCAAAGCGCTCCTGCCGCTGCGTGCCGTGAGCACAATTTTGCTGCCATCGGCGCCCACGTCTTCCGGCCTGATGATCTCGTAAGTGCTGTTGTCTTTTAAGAAACCATCCTGGTGAATACCGCTGGAATGCGCAAACGCATTGGCGCCCACAATGGCTTTATTCGGCTGCACCGGCATGCGCATGGTATCACTTACCAGGCGGCTGAGCGGGTTAAGCTTTTCTGTTTTAATATTAGTATAAAAACCGAGATAAGCGTGCTGTTTTAAAACCATTACCACTTCTTCGAGCGAAGTATTGCCGGCACGTTCGCCCAAACCATTGATGGTGCATTCTATCTGCCCGGCGCCGGCTATTACGCCTGCAATAGAATTGGCGGTTGCCAGTCCAAGATCGTTATGGCAGTGGCAGGAAATAGTAGCCTTATCAATATTGGGAACATTGTTTACAAGATAGGCGATTTTTTCTCCGTATTGATGGGGAAGACAATAACCGGTTGTGTCGGGGATATTCACCACCGTTGCGCCGGCAGCAATTACGGCCTCTATCACTTTTGCCAGAAAGCCATTTTCGGTACGGCCTGCATCTTCTGCATAAAACTCCACATCGTCCACCCAACCTTTAGCCCATTTAACTGCCTGCACAGCACGCTGCAGGATTTCTTCGCGGGTAGCATTGAATTTTGATTTGATATGGGAATCAGAGGTGCCGATGCCTGTATGTATGCGTGGGCGTTTTGCATATTTCAGCGCTTCGCCGGCTGCATTTATGTCTTTTTCTACAGCCCGGCTAAGGCCGCAAACGGTAGCATTTTTAATGACCTTGGAAATTTCTTCCACCGAAGCAAAATCGCCGGGGCTGGAAATAGGAAAGCCAGCCTCAATTATATCAACACCCAAATCTTCAAGAGCGAGCGCCAGTTGTATTTTTTCTTTTGTATTGAGTTTACAACCGGGCACCTGTTCGCCATCTCTTAAAGTGGTGTCGAAAATGTCAATCTTTTTTGTTTGCATAGATCTGTGATTTTGCGGTGTACTATTTATGAACAATTGTTAGTATATCAGGAAGAGATAAAGTTAAACATATTACATTTCCACTAAAATGAATATGAGGATGCTTTTACGGTTATAAATAACCTGTAAATTTGCTGAAAGCCTTTATAGATAAGTATTTGCGCAAATTTTATTTACGATGCCTAACAGGAGTACAGACGAGCTATTTCAGTTGATAAAGTCATTTGATAAGTCGGAAAAGAGATTATTTAAACTGCATGTAAAACGCATATCGGGCACAGACGACCTCAAAATACTGGCTTTATTTGATGCCCTGGACAATATGGCTGAATATGATGAAGAAAAGTTGCTGCGCAAAAATCCATCCATTCAAAAGCAGCAGCTTTCTAATATGAAAGCTTATTTATATAAACAGCTGCTTTCAAGCCTTACGCATTCATCGCCTGATATTGAAACGGTATTGAGCGAGTATATTATGTATGCCAGGTTACTGTATAATAAAGGCCTTTATATGCAGTCGCTGAAAATACTGGATAAAGTAAAAGCTGTTGCCAAAACACATGATCAATCCACTTACCGCCTGCAGGCTTTAATTTTTGAAAAGAAAATTGAAGCCATGCATATAACGAGGAGCATAGAAGGCAAGGCCGAAGAATTATCAAAAGAATCGGATGAAGTAAGCCGGCGGGTGTTGCGGTTGAATAAGCTGGCCAGCTTTGCATTGCAGTTATATAGCTGGTATATTCAGCACGGGCATGCAAGGGATGAGAAAGATGAGAAAGCATTGCATGACTTCTTCTTTTCCTATTTGCCCACCTGCCAGGTTTGTGATATGGATTTTTACGAAAAGCTTTATTATTACCAGTCTTACACCTGGTACACATTTATATTGCAGGACCTGCTGGGCTTTTACCGCTATTCGCAAAAATGGGTGGACCTGTTTGAAGAAAACAGGAGCATGAAGGATATTGAATCCATTCAATATGTAAAAGGGCTGCATAACCTCTCAACAGCGCATTTTGTTTTATCCAATTATAAAAAGTTTGATGAAGTACTGCAATTATTTGAATCGTTCTGGGTATCGAAGGCGGGGCAAAAAGATGCCAATACACAAATTCAAACTTTTATTTACATGCAGATTGCTTTACTGAACAAGCATTTTATGCATGGCACTTTTACTAAAGGGCTTTCACTGGTGCCTTATATTGAAGAAAAAATTGAAGAATATAAACTGCATATTGATACACACCGTATTCTCATCTTTTATTATAAGATTGCCTGTTTATATTTTGGAAGCGGCGATAATGAAAAAGCCATTGATTATCTCAACCTGATTATAAACCGCAGGCCTGATTTGAGGACTGACCTTCACTGTTATTCAAGGCTGCTGCATTTAATAGCACATTTTGAACTGGGTAATTATGACCTGGTGGAATATCTAATTAAATCGGTGTACAGGTTTATGGCCAAAATGAATAACCTGAATATCGTGGAAGAAGAGATTTTTAAATTTCTGCGTAAATCGTTTAATTCAACGCCTGCCAAAATTGTGGCTGAATTTGAACCGCTGAAAAACAAGCTTGAATCATTAAAAGGAAACCCGCTTGCCACGCGGTCATTTATGTACCTCGATATAATAGGCTGGCTGGAGAGCAAGATTGAAAACGTGCCGGTGCAGGACATTATTCACACCAAATACCTTAAAGCTAAAAAGAACCGGCAGGCGGCAGATGCCCTTAATTAAGGCTTATAATAAAACTGCTGTTTTTTTGAATCCCTTTTTTAAATATATCATGCAATTTTGGCCTGGCACTAACTACCGTGTGTTTTTCTAAATCCAACACTTCATGGCTTAAGGTAAATGTTTCAAAAGATTCCATATACGGAAATAATCTTTTTATGTTTTCTATTTCCCGGTTTATCTTTTTCTTATCAGTTTCACTTGTTTTAACAGTTATCAGTAATTCCCTTTCCATAAAATCATATTTATTACTTAATGGCAAAGATGGTTCCGAATTACACATCTTTACTACAAAGACGCCTTAAGCAGCTTTAATCCACAAAATGGGAAATAGAATTTACAATCCTGTAACAATAAATTCAGTGCGCCGGTTTAAAGCCCTGCCTTCTTCTGTAGAATTGTCAGCTACCGGCTTGGTTTCGCCAAAGCCTTTTGAAGTTAAACGCTTTGCATCAATACTTTTGCTTATTAAATAATCAACAACAGCTTTTGACCTGTTTTGAGACAATAATAAATTATCGGCATCGCTGCCCACATCATCTGTATAACCGTTTATTTGTATTTTGATGGATGGATTATCATTCATTAACTGATCAAGTTTATTCAGTTCAATCATGCTTACCGGTTCAAGCGTATAAGATTTTGAATTGAACTGGATATTTTTTAAACGTACGGTTGCATTCAGTTCAACCGGTTCCAGCGCAATATCTTTTATATAAACACTGTCTGATGGTTTATCGGCAAGATTAAATACATCACTGTAAAATAAATAGCCTTTGCGGTTTACGGTAAAAGTGTAATTTTTATTTATTGGCAGCGTAATAAAATAATAACCGGTTTCATCGGTTTGCACATCGCTTAAAACCTGCTGGCTGCTGTCAACACTCAATTCAACAGAACAAGGCAGGCCTTTATTGGTTTTGGCATCGGTAACATAACCTTTTACATACAAGGTTTTTACGGGGCTCACATCAGGCCTCAATTTAAATTTATAGAGATCGAGAAACCCTTTTGTATCCGCACGGTCGCTGGCATAATAAGCCGTTAACCCATCGGAAGCCACAAACAAACTACCTTCATTTTCCAGGGTATTGATGGGATAACCAAGATTTTCCGGTTTGCCCCACTGCTTCTCCCCTGTTCTGCGCAACAAATAAATATCGGTGCCGCCATAACCGGGTAAGCCATTAGATGTATAATATAATGTTTGATTATCGGCATGAATGAATGGTGCAATTTCGTCGCCAACTGTATTTACATCAGCACCCATATTTACGGCAGGCTGCCATTTTCCATTAACGCGATAACTTACATACAGATCTTTACCGCCATAACCACCCGGCCTGTCGCTGCTGAAATACAAGGAATTTTTATCAGGACTTAATGATGGCGAACTTTCCCAAAATTCTGTATTGATATTGGCGCCGAGGTTTACCGGTTCGCTCCAGCCGGTTGGTGTATCATACGACATATATAAATCGAAATTGCCATAGCCTTTTCCTGCAAAATTGCCGGCAAACAAAAGCCATTCGCCATCCTGCGAAATATTGATAGCCCCTTTGGATGGTTCAACATTTATATCACCTTTAATTACTTCTGCTTTGGAATAACCACCAGGCATTAACCTGCTTTCTACAAAATCTTCCTGTATGCCCTGCCCGCGACGGGTAAAGACCAAAATGCTGTCATCAATAGTTATAGAGGGATAATATTCCGGCCGCGGCGAGTTTACATTATCACCAAGGTTTACAGGTGCAAATTCATAGTTTGCCGAAGGGTGCGAGGCCGCATACTGAATTGCAAATTCGTAAGTATGTTTTCTGTATAAAGCGCTTTTTTTACTCTTCTCATTAAGCCGGGGCATTGTAAGAAAATTATCCACGGCACTCAGCGCTTCATTAAATTTACCGGCGCCTGCAAGGTTGATGGAATAGGGCAACAGATAAAATTTGGAATACCCGCTGTCAATAGCAAAAGCCTTTTCGTAATTCAAAATGCTGTTGTTATAATCCTTCAGTTCGCCATAAACACCGCCCAGCGTAAGGTAAGCATCCACAAAATTGGCATCGTATTCTATCGCTTTATTTAAAACAGGAATAGCATTGCGCACGTCCATGTCGTTTTGTAAAATACCCATTGCCTTTGTATAGGAGTCCATCGCTTTTTTATTCACCGCTTCAGGATTATACTGCTGCGCCCTGGCAACAATGGTTACGCAGCATAAACAAACCAACAGGTATTTCATCAAAGTATTTTTTATTATTCTTCCCCGATAGAACGCTGATCATATTCTTATTTAAAAGATGCGTTTCATAAGTAAAGATGCAAACAAGTTGTTTAAATGAACTTCATTAAAAGTTAAAACTCCGGGCTCTATTTGCAGCCAGATATAAATTTTGAAACGAAATTTGCGCCCACATATTATTTAATCCATATAAATGAGAAAATCAGTTTTTACCTTTTGTTTTATTTTATTAGTTGTAGGTTTATTTGCACAAGACACTGCGCAGAAAATTACCTATGGCCGTTTTAACAGTGCGGAACAACAGCAAAAACCATACGTTATTTTAATATCTGTAGATGGCCTGCGCTGGGATTTTATTCAAAAATATGATGCGAAAAATTTAATTCAACTCGGCAGTGGCGGTGTAACCGCATCTTCCATGATTCCCTCTTTCCCTTCGCTCACTTTTCCCAATCATTATACCATTGCAACAGGGTTTTACCCGGCGCATCATGGCCTGGTGAATAACAGTTTTTATGATGAAAACAAACAAGCATTTTACGCCATGAGCAACAAAACCGCTGTGCGGGATAGCTCCTGGTATGGCGGTACGCCTTTATGGGTGCTTGCAGAAGAACAACATATGCTGAGTGCCAGTTTTTACTGGGTGGGTTCTGAAGCGGCAGAACACGGAATTTTTCCAACCTATACTTATTATTATAATGAAGCAATCAATATTGACAGGCGCATTGCAGTCGTAAAAAACTGGTTGCAATTGCCCGAAGACAGGCGGCCACATTTCATTGCTTTTTATTTTCCGCAGGTGGATCATGCGGCGCATTTATTCGGCCCTGATTCAAAAGAGGCAGCCATGGCTGTTCAATTTGTTGACAGTGCTGTCGCCAATATGGTGGCTACTGTAAATACACTTAATTTACCGGTTAATTATATACTGGTTTCGGACCATGGCATGACGCAGGTGGATACGGGCAACACTTTACCTTTGCCCGCTGTAATTGATACATCAAAATTTATTGTTCCCAACGGCGATGCTTTACTGCAGTTATATGCAAAAGACAAAAACGATGTATTGCCAACGTATAAAGAATTAAAAGCAACAGCAAAGGATTACGACGTTTATTTAACAACCAATACACCGGCTCACTGGCATTACAGCAAAAAGGATGATGATTATAACCGCATCGGCGATATCATTCTCATACCACATTTACCCAAAGTTTTCTATATAAAAAACAGGAAGATAACACCCGGTAAGCATGGCTTTGACC
>JAEWBD010000447.1 GCA_023391315.1 Bacteroidota bacterium
CTATGACGCTTAACCCGGCCTTTACCGGAAAATTTAATGGCATGGTGCGTGGCGCTATTAATTACCGTAACCAATGGCCAACAATAAACAGGGCTTATCAAACAGTCACTGCAGCAGTTGATTTCCCTATTCTTAGTGCTAAAATTCCTGAAAATGATACATGGGGTGTTGGTTTAATGGGTTATAGCGATAAAAGCGCTGCAGGCGCAGTGTCTTTTAATTATTACTCATTATCAACAGCCTATCATAAGGGCCTGGACGAAGATGGATACAAGCAACTTGGTTTGGGTTTTCAGGCAACTTATTCCAATATGCTTATCGATGCTTCCAAATTAACTTTTGAAGATCAGTTAACCGCATCTGGTTTTACCAATCCAACACAGGAGTTAATTGGTGGCAACATAAAGCTTAAAGCCAATTATTTTGATTTAAATGCTGGCATACTTTACTCTATGAGTACAACTGATGAAAACAATTTTTACGCCGGTGTAAGTTTATATCATATCAATCGTCCTAAGCAAGAATTTACTGAGGTTAATTATAGTTTATATCCACGTGCAACAATACATGCGGGCGGGTACTTCCCGGTTGGGCAACAAACAATCTTGCATTTAAGCGGGCTTTTCAGCACACAGGCTGGCGCTAAAGAAACACTTCTTGGTGGCGCTATGCAGTTCATGGCCAACGATTCTGAATCAGGAAACCCTGTTAGTTTTTATGGCGGCGCATGGATGCGTTTTGGCGATGCGCTTATACCTTATCTGGGTCTTGAGTTCAACGATTTGCGCGTTGGCGCATCTTACGATATCAATATTTCGGACCTGAAAACAGCTTCTGAGAGCCGCGGCGGTATTGAGATTTCATTGATTTACATTATGAAACATCCCGACGGCAAATTTGTACCCTGCCCGAAATTTTAATGAAGTATGCGTGGAATGCGCTGTTCAAGCAACATTAAATCTGTAAGTACCATGGCTGTAATAGCCTCAAGCACTACCGGCACCCGCAATGCAATGCAGAGATCATGGCGCCCTTTTACAGAAAATTTTTCTATTTGATTGGTTTCCCAGTTAAGTGTTTGCTGTTCTTTTGGTGTGGATGACGTAGGTTTAACAGCAATGCGGAATACAAGCTCGTTGCCATTGGTGATGCCGCCTACAATACCGCCAGCGTTATTGGTTTTTGTTTTCCCGGATTCATCCATAATGGCGTCATTATGTTCTGCGCCAAACATTTTTGCAGCCGCGAAACCAGCGCCAAAATCAACACCTTTCACAGCAGGAATAGCAAATACAGCATGTGCAAGCAAAGATTCAGCGCTATCAAAAAAGGGTTCGCCTAAACCAAGCGGTAAGTTATTTACGCGGCATTCAACAATACCGCCAATGGAGTCTTTGGCATCAATGGCTTTTTGCAGGCCTTTTTCAAGATCAGATTCGCCGCCTATTTCCAATATTGCAGCAGCCACTTTTATAGATTGGGTTGCTGCCAAAAGTTTTTTTGCAACAACGCCCACTGCTACCAAACATACGGTTAACCTTCCGCTGAAATGGCCGCCACCACGGTAATCTTCAAAACCTCCAAACTTTTTACTGGCCACAAAATCAGCATGACCGGGACGTGGCACGGCACGCTGTTTTGCATAATCACCGGAACGTGTATTGTTATTTTCAAAAAGAATAGTAAGTGGCGCACCCGTTGTTTTATTATTGAAAACACCGCTTTTAAAAATGGGAAGATCGCTTTCCTGCCGCGGCGTGGTGCCTTTTTGTGTGCCACCTTTACGGCGTTCAATGTCTTCTAAAAAATCTTCTACGCTTAATGATAAACCAGCCGGAATACCATCAATATTAACGCCCACACTTTCTCCATGCGATTCGCCAAAAATTGTTACCCTGAATATGCGGCCAAATGCGTTCATGCCCCTTAACCCTTATGGAATTTTATGTTTGTAATTTAATCTTCAGTTTTTATTGAAATACCTAAAGATTGTAAATGTCTGTAAAAATCAGGATATGATTTATTGATGGCTTCGGCCACTTCAATCGTGGTTTCGCCATCAGCTTTTAAGGCCAGCAAAGCGCACATCATGGCAATGCGGTGATCGTGATGCGAATGAACGGTTGCAGTTTTAATGTCGCTTGTGCCTTCAATCTCCATTACATTATCATTCAGTACAACTTTAATATTCATCTTGCCCAATTCTTCCTGAATAGTTAAGGCGCGGTTGCTTTCTTTATGCGCCAAACGATGAACACCGGTAATTTTTGTGATGCCTTTGCAACAAGCCGCTAATGCAGCCAGTGGTGGAAACAAATCGGGGCAATCCGTTGCATCAAATTCAAAAGCCTTGAGGCCATCACCTGATGGGGCAACTTCTATTTCTTTTTCACCGATCAGCAATTGTGCACCGCAGCTTTCCAAAGCTTCCAGTATTTTTTTATCGGCCTGTGTTGATGCTATATCCAGTCCTGCAACTTTTATATTGCCTGCAATAGCGCCAAACACCAATAAAAATGCACCACCGCTCCAGTCGCCTTCAACCGTGTAATCAACAAAATCGCCGCTTTCCGTATCAGGCGTTTCCTCAAAATAAAATGCTTCGTAGTTACGGTTTTCAGGAACCTTTAATAAAAAGGATTCCATTACGCTTAGAGTAAGATCAACGTAGGGTTTGCTTTTAAGATTAGTTACATTAATAGTTACATTCTTTGCATCTCTTGCTGCATAGGCCAGCAATAAACCCGTTAAGAACTGTGAACTCAACGAACCGTCTATTGTAATATCTTTTGGTTGCAAAGGTCCCTGTATTTTTATCGGAAGCTTACCTTCATTGGATGCAATCTGTACACCTAATTGCGGCATTACTTCATCAAAAAAATCCATTGGGCGTGTAAGTAAACTGCCTTCACCGTTAATCAACATTTCTTTTTTACTCAATGCAACAATTGGTGTAAACATACGAATACCCAAACCGGCTTCACCATTATTTACAACAGATGAAACGGGGTCAATGCCATCACTTATAATTTTTAAACTTCCATCTTCCAGGTTCTCCACTTCAGCGCCTAAAGTTTGTATAACATTCAATCCTGCAATATCATCATTGCTCTTGCCTGGATTACGGATAATGCTTTCACCTTTTCTCACCAACGCTGCTGCACAGGCACGCTGCATGGAGCTTTTGGATGCAGGCGCATGAACGCTGCCTCCCTTTACTGAAGAGAAGTTATTAAAGCCGTATCCTTTTATGATTGCTTTCATTTGCTCTACTTAGCTTCCAACTGTGTTATTATATTTTCAACTTCGCTTATTGCAATCGGTTCTACAACAGCTTTACCAATTTTTTGCAGCAACACATAACTGATCACACCCTTCACTTTCTTTTTATCAGCTTTCATTACATCAATCACTTTTTTTGCATTGTAAGATTGATGCACGGGCAACCCATATTGCTTTATCAGTTCAACCACCCGGTTAGTATCTTTAAAACCCTCGTAAGCTTCCGAAATCATGCAGGCCATTACCATTCCAACAGCTACGGCATAACCATGAGAAAGCTTGTACGTATTTTCAATGGCATGGCCAAACGTGTGGCCAAAGTTCAGCAGCTTCCTCTCGCCGGTTTCAAATTCATCCTGACCAACCACTTTTGCTTTTAGTAAAGCATTCCGTTGAATAAGATCACGCAATAAAGCTTTTTTAGATTGATATTTTTTAAGGCTGTTTGCCTCCAGTTCTTTAAACATAGCCGCATCTTTTATACAGGCATGTTTAATGATCTCCGCAAAACCGTTCTGCCATTCAATTTCAGGGAGTGTGTTCAGGAAAACAAGGTCGTGTAAAATGAATGATGGCTGATTGATTGTACCAACCATATTCTTATACACACCAACATCAATACCGTTTTTACCGCCAATAGACGCATCAACCATTGAAAGAATAGTGGTAGGAATAAAACCGAATTTTATTCCGCGCATATAAACGCTGGCAACATATCCGGTCATATCTGTGGCAACACCCCCACCCACGCCAATTAATATTGTTTTGCGGTCTGCACCCAATTCAATCAACTGTTTTATGATAGCATCAATAGTTGATTGCTTTTTAAATTGCTCACCGGATTTTAATATGATTGTTTTCCAGCCTTTGAACTTCTTTACATGCTGGTTAAAAACGTATTCATCAACAAGCATAACAGCATGTTGAACATCAACAAACTCTTTTAAATGAGCAATGCCTGCCGCAAAATAGAAAGTAGTGGAAGATGTATTGAAGTTTACCTTTTTAATATTCATTTCACGCAAAGAAGCAAAGTTTGCAAAGCTGTAAAGTGTTACAATTTGTTTTTAAGCTTTTATCACAAAAATGGGATGACACCTCTTTATTCATCATTCATTACTTTATTTTGATGCGATATGCTTTCCATGTGAACGGCATCAAAATATTTTGTAACAAATTCTTTGCTTAGGCCCAATTTTTCTCCCTGTGCGTATGCTCTTTCGAGTATTGAATTCCACCGGTTGGTTTGAAGGATGGTGATATTATTATCTTTTTTATACTGGCCGATTTTTTCAGATATCTTCATACGCTGGCTTAAAATCTGCATCAATTCATCATCCAAATGGTTTATCTGCTGGCGCAGCTTTTCCATTTGTGCATGAAACTCTTCACTGGCCACATCTTCTTTTCTCCAACGAATAGAGGAAAGCATGTCACCAAGCGCTTCGGGCGTAATCTGCTGCTTGGCATCGCTCCAGGCTTCGTCGGGCGTAATGTGGCTTTCTATAATCAAACCATCATAATCAAGGTCAATTGCTTTTTGGGCAACATCCAGCAGAATATCCCTGCGCCCGCAAATATGTGAAGGGTCATTTATCAGCATCATACCGGGATTGCGGCGTTTCATTTCAATTGCCAGGTGCCACATAGGTGCATTGCGGTATTCAGAATTACCATAAGAGCTAAAACCGCGATGTATCAAACCAATCTGTTTAATACCGGCTTTTGCAACGCGTTCAACCGCACCAATCCATAATTCAAGATCAGGATTAATAGGATTTTTAATAAGCACCGGTACATCAACACCACGTAAAGCATCAGCTACTTCC
>JAEWBD010000251.1 GCA_023391315.1 Bacteroidota bacterium
GTGTATGAAACGGATGGGCTAACCATATCCTCTTTTTTCCGACAGCATTTTGAGAAACATGGTTTTGGCGAATGGCTTACGCAATTGCTTAGCTCAAGGCTTGAGTATGCCAAAAAAATGATGGAGCAGCTAATGAACCTTATGCAGGCAGAACAGGATGCCATAAGCGAAGGAGAGGAGCCTGACGATGATTTTATGATGATTGATGAAAAAGGCGAATTAACCACGCTTAACGTGGATGATGTAAAAAGTAAAGCCGCCGAAAGCGTTGCCGTGCAGATGCATGAAGCCAACCTTACACTGAAACAATTATTTTTCCTCGGTTTGAATGATGACACACCTATCAACAAGGGATTGTGCAGTGCGGCAGATATCATGCAGTTTGTAGCGGAGAAAAAACTTGCATTGCAGCCTGACGATAAGGACATGATAGTAATGCTGCATGAAATAGAATATGAAACAGGTGAAAAAAAATCTGCTGTAAAATCCTGGCTTGTGGTGAAAGGCGATGATAATATTCATACCGCAATGGCCAAAACCGTAGGGCTGCCGCTGGGTATTGCCGCCAAATTAATACTGGAAGGAAAAATTAAAGAAACAGGCTTGCTTATCCCGAACCTTGCATCCATTTATCAGCCTGTTCTTAAAGAATTAAAACAGCATGGTATTGCTTTTAATGAAGAAGAAGTATAACTGTATTGCTCTTTCTTCCTGCTAAATACGCTCAACTTTTTAACTGCTATTTCGACTTCGCTCAATAATAGTCTTCGGCTCCGCTCAGACTATTACAAATCTATACTCCCAACCACGGGATTTTTCCCGTATTCAACGGTATAAATCACGTAATACCGCATTTTGCTACAACTTTATTTTGCATGCAAAGGTTTAAAACAATTCACCCCTAAAGCTTTTTATAAGTCCCTATGGAAACAGTGGATTTTAAGGCAAAAAAGGCGTGCATTTAAATGCACGCCTTCATTTTTTACTATAATGTTTGCCGGTTAGCCATTAATTGCCTTCCAGCACATTGTTCGATGTATTACTATCCGGATAATCGTGATCGGGATCTATAGTAATTTTTGTAATTTTTGAGGCTGAAGGATAACGGAACGTCCATGTTCCGCCACGCTGCCATATTTCAGCCGGCAGGGTGAGGGTATCTTTTTTACCGTTTTCCTGTTCAATCAACAAGGGCACCGGCAATACCATCTGCTCGTTGTTTACCACGGTTATCAAGGCACCTTTTGCCGGATCATTTTCAACATATTTAATTTCGGTAACGCCCTGGTCAAGCTTATCGTTGGTCATAAACCATCCGCGCCAGAAATAGGAGAGGTCTTCACCACCCACGTTTTCCATTGTTCTGAAGAAATCATAAGGGGTAGGATGTTTGAACGCCCACCGTGCAACGTAGGTTCTGAAAGCAGAATCAAACCTTTCTTCCCCCAAAATATACTTGCGTAAAATATCAAGCCCTGCGCCCGGTTTGCGGTAAGCTGCATTGCCCAAAAATGGCTGTTGCGTTACATCGGGAATGGTCATGATGGCATCTGCATCCTTTTTAAACATAGAAGTTGCCGCACGCTGTACATCCGCCTTCCTGTAATATTCGCCTTTATTAAATTCTTTGGTGGAAACACCATTGATGAATGTATTAAAACCTTCATCCATCCAGGGATATTTTCTTTCATTGGAACCAACGATCATGGGGAACCAGTTATGCCCGAATTCATGATCGGTTACACCCCACAAGCCGCCGTTTTTCGCTTTCCAGGAACAAAACACGATGCCGGGATATTCCATACCGCCAACACGGCCTGCCACATTGGTGGCTGAGGGATAAGTAAATTCATACCATTGTTTTGAATTGAATTCTATGGTGCCTTTTGTGTATTCGGTAGAACGGCCCCAGGCATCGTTGCCGGCGCTTTCAACAGGATACACAGATTGCGCCAGTGCTTTTTTGCCGCTGGGCAGGTTTATGCGGGCGGCATCCCAGATGAAAGCTTTTGATGCAGCCCATGCCACATCCCGGGTTTGTTTGCACAGAAAATGCCAGGTAAGCGTGGGTTTATTAGGATGATAAGCATTGCTGCCTAATTCATCTGCCCCAACAATCGTAACTGTTTTCTCACTGTTTTTTGCCTGCGCGATACGGTTTAAAACCGTTGAAGTATAAACCTCTTTCGGGTTTTGTACTTCACCGGAGCCTACTATAATTAAATTGGACGGGGCGGTGATGGTATAATCAATATCGCCATATTCAAGATAGAATTCACCGGCGCCGAGATACGGTAAAGTATTCCAGCCAAGCACATCGTCAAACACGCACATGCGCGGGTACCACTGTGCAATTTCATATACCCAGCCGTTTTGGGTATTCAGCCTTGCCATACGGTCGGTGCCATATTCCGGCACTGCAAATGCATAATCAATTTTCAACTGAATAGTGCCGGTTTTGGCTTTCAGGGTATCCGGCAGCCATACCTGCATGCGTGTATCGCTTATGCGGTATTTAGGTTTTATTAATTTGCCTTTGGAAACTATTTCCACAGCGCTTATTTCATCGCCATTGGTAAAAGTGCGGGCTGCCCAGCGGCCGCCTGATTGCAGCGTGGTGGCCTGTGCACGGCTGTCTTCGCGGTAAATATTCTGGTCTAACTGCAGCCAGAGGAAATTCATTGCTTCGGGACTGTTGTTCTTGTACGTGATAACCACGGAGCCGGTTACCTTGTGCTGTGCCGTATCCAGCGTAACCGCTATTTTATAATCGGCGCGGTTTTGCCAGTATGCCGGGCCCGGCGCACCGCTGGCACTGCGGTATTCATTTCCGTTTGAAGGATAAAACAGGGGGTTAAATGCAGTGTGCTGATCGTAGCGGGAGCTGTCGTTTTGTGCAGCAACAAAGCTACAGGCCACCATCAGCAGCGATAAGCTAAGGAATAATTGTTTCATGAAATTTAATTAAGTGATGGCTGCTAAGATAAACGCTAAAGTGCTTTGGCAAGCTAAAAAAAGTTTAAGATTTGCGGCGGGCGTGCCGGCAGCGCCGGCCGCAGGCTAATCCGGATTACCAATTTAAGATGGCAGTAAAACATAAACCACGTCGCACGTCATTTCGACGACAGGAGAAATCTCCCGAATGGATGGTTTGAGATATTTGTTTTGAACAAGCTTGAATTCCGGAGATTTATTTCGTTAATATTTGTTTTTTCAATTGCCTCAATGATTGCTTCGCAGTTCTCAGTCGCATGGATGAATTGGTTAAAAAACAAAACCATCCTGCTATGCTCCTTCGAAATGACGGGCTCGCCGATGAACTGAATTATCAATTTAAAGCTGACCGAAAAACACAAACCACGTTGCACGTCATTTCGACGACAGGAGAAATCTCCTGAGGTTTAGAGTGCTTGAATAATCATTTAAATTTCTTACCATTTCTCAATTCATCCCACAAATCAACCCAATTAGGGTTTATTGAATTGATCCGTTTTTCTTTCTTCAACCTGCTCCACTTTTTTATTTGCTTTTCTCTAAGAATTGCTTCTTCTATTGAAAAAAAGTTTTCATAATACACGCAAGATTCCAGGTTGTATGCATCCGTAAAGCTGCCTTTAAAAAAATGATTTTTATGTTGGCGGATTCTTGCCTGTAAATCTGACGTTACTCCAACATATAAAGTAGTTTTCAACTTATTTGTCATTATGTAAATACTTCCGCCTTTTGTCATTGTGGTGAATAAAATGGTTATCCTAAGTTATTTTATTTTGATTGACAACGTTAAAGTCGGGAGATTTCTCAGTCGCATGAATGATCCGTTTAAAAGAAGATCATGCTGCAATGCTCCTTCGAAATGACGGCTCGTTGGCTAATTTGGATTACCAAATTAAGCTGGCTGCAAAACATCAACCGCTTCGATCGTCATTTCGACGACA
>JAEWBD010000277.1 GCA_023391315.1 Bacteroidota bacterium
GCTTTACTGCATACATGGAAAAAAGTGGCTACCTGGCAAATTGAGAACAATGTTATTTGTGGTGATGCTACTGTTTCTTTTTATGCCATTAAACCCGGAAGTGATGAGACTTTGATAAGAAATTTAACAACATATCAATCTTTATTACCGGCAGATGTAACGGTTGAGTATTATAATGAATAACAATTCAGGATATATTAAAAGTTTGGATGGCTTGCGGGCTATTGCTATTATTCTGGTTATGAGTTTTCATGCCGAAATAACACACTTTGGATGGCTTGGCGTACAATTGTTTTTTGTGCTTTCCGGTTTTTTAATCACTGGTATTTTGTGGAAGGAAAAACAAAATACTGAATCAACACTTTCCTTTAAATTTAAGAAGTTCTGGATAAGGCGTTCACTGCGTATTTTCCCTTTATACTTTGGGTACCTGCTGCTTATAACGTTTACATACCTGCTCTTTCATTTTCCTTCCTATTATTCTGAATATGCATCTTATTTATTTACTTATACTTTCAATTACACACGATCGTTGCCTGGGTGGCAGGGCAACCCGCTGTTTACGCATTTATGGTCTCTTTCAGTTGAGGAGCAGTTTTATTTGTTTTTCCCATTGATCATTTTTTTATGTCCGCAGCGGTTTATTAAAACTTTAATGGTTGCGGTAATCTTTCTTTCGCCTGTTACAAGATTTTTACTGGGTGAATATTACACTGCAAAAGGCATGACGGAGCCTGTTGTTGCCGATATTGTTTACTGGAATACGCTGAGCCACCTGGATGCATTTTTTATGGGTGGGTTGATCCCGGTTTTGTCATTGGATAAAAAGATAAAAAAGCCGCAACGGATTTTTACGGGTGCACTTGTTATTGCAATTATTGCGGGCATTATCAACTTCGCTAATACAGATTCCGGTAAATATTTTTTTAATGATTTGGGATATAATTCTGGTCAGACACATTTATACCAGCACGTTTGGCATTACACAGTGCTTAATTTTTTATTTGCCTCGTTTATTCTTGCATTGATTAGTTATAACAGTAATAAAATATTCGCTTCTATAAGAAAACTACTTGAAACTAACTGGATGGTTAATGTTGGCAAGGTATCTTATGGTATGTATCTTTTTCACTGGGCCATTCTCGAATATGTATGCAAGCGGATTTTTACAACAGATAATCTTGCTCTGAAGGTAATTGTTTTTATTCCATATGTTATAACTGTTTACCTCGTTGCAAGTTTAAGTTTCAGGGTTTACGAATCCAGGTTTCTTAAACTTAAAGACACCCTTTTTACAAAGAAGAAAACAAAAAAAGCAAATATTCAGGTTGCACAGCCACCTGCTTCAGAACTTCCTTTTTTAAAACCAGCTTCCAATGAATAATAACCAGGTACAAAAACAAAGCTGGGTATCAAAAGCGTTTAATCTCCCTGCCCTGCAAAAAAGCAGGCTGCCTTGGGTTGACTATCTTAAAGGCATTGCTATTGTTTTAGTTGTTTACAGGCATTCCTTACTTGGCATTGAAGGCAGCGGCGAATATATACCACCCTATCTTGAACAGGCGAACCTGGTTTTTTACAGCTTCCGCATGCCCTTATTTTTTATGCTTTCAGGTATTTTTGCAAGCTTGAGCCTGAGAAAAAGGACCGTAAAACAATACATTGAGAATAAGTTTGAAACGTTGCTGTATCCCTATTTTATATGGGTGATCATACAAATAACCTTGCAGATTTTTTCATCCGGGTTTACAAATTCAAACCGGGGCCTTATCGACTATACGTACATATTTTATCAGCCGAGGAATTTAGACCAGTTTTGGTATTTGCCTGCACTGTTTAATGCTGCTGTTGTGTATATCCTTATAAAAAAATATGTGACGCAAAAATGGTGGCTATTGTTACTTATTGCTTTGGGGTTTTATTTTTTATCGCCTTATATGCAAAGCGTAAGCATGATTTCAGACTGGATGGAATTCTATATTTTCTTTGCTTTGGGCGATACAATATCGCAGTTGTTTTTTCATGAAAAGGTTCAAAGCTTTTTTAAAAACCCCCTTACATTATTAGTTGCTATTCCCTTTTTTATTCTTGCCCAATCATTTTATTTAAACCACGACATGTATTACCTCACAACTGTAACCATGCGGGCCGAATTTTTGGTAATTGCATTTACGGGTTGTTTTACGATGCTTGCGTTTTCATTCATGCTGCAAAAATTAAATGTAATGTCATGGTTAAGAATATTAGGTTATCATTCACTTTATATATATGTGATGCATGTTATGATAGCCGCTTTTACGAGAACGCTCCTGGTGCACGTTTTCAACATTCATAACGTATATATTATACTTATCTCCTGTATTACTGCAGGCTGTATTGCATCGATTATAATTTATAATCTTTTTATCTATAATAATTTTGCCTGGTTTTTATTTACTTATAAAAAGAACAGAAGACGGGCAGAAAGCTCCCTTCCAAAAAATACGGTCATTTCTCCAAAAACTGCAATTACGACCGGTTAATTAAAACAAACGTTTGTTTTTGTAAAATAATGTTAAGCTAATACTCACCTCTATTCGGGAATGTTTTTTGATGGCTCATCGCTTGTAAATTTTTTTCTACAAATTCAAAAAGCCTTAAAATTCATTAAGAATGAGAAAATTGTTATTTCTGCTATTAGCAGTAAGTACGTGGTATGCATGTACAAAAACGGGGGAAAGCCCGGTTACATCTTCAGATCCAATTCAATCTTCAGAACAATCCAACGCAACGGCAAAGCCCAAGCGAATTTTGCTAAAGCAGGGCGGGGATCTGGGGTTGTATATTAACGGTAAAAATTTCTCCTATTCGCCCGGAGATACTTTCGTTTTAACCGGAAAATGGAGTTATTGTACGCTGGAAAATGTTTATGGTACAGCGGACAAAAAAGTAGTTATCATAAATCAAGGAGGTCAGGTTCAATTATCTTCTGGTTTTTCTTTAACAAACTGCCGGTTTATAAAGGTTGTAGGTAACGGGACAAAAGATAAATATGGATTCCGTATCTCATCCGCTATAAATAGTGGTGTTGGCATTACCATCCAGGGCCGTTCTTCAAATATCCAAATAGCAAGAGTAGATATTTACAACAAAACCTATGGATATTGGGTAAAACAGGAGGCTTCCTGTGCAGATAGCTTGCAATATCCGAATTGGGTGATTAAAAATATAAGCATTTGCAATGGTCGCATTCAATCCTGTAACCAGGAGGGTATGTATTTAGGAAGTACAGATCCTAACGGCAAAAGAGCGATTACATGTAATGGAAAGACTATCTACCCAAAACCCCTGCGTTTAGGTAATATTAAAGTGTATGCTATGACTATCAATAATACCTACAGAAGTGGTATACAATTGTCTTGTGCATCAGAAGGTACTAATGAAATTTATAACAATACTATTTCCAATTGTGGCTTTGAGTATAATACGAATGGTCAGGGTTCCGGTATAAGCTTAGGAGGTTACACTACAGCCAACGTGCATGACAATACAATCAGCAATACCTTTACGATGGGTATTTCTTCGCTGGGGGCCGGCCCGCTTACCATCAGAAATAATAAAATATCCAATACGGGGGTTTTATCGGGCCATAAGGCGAATGGAATGGCAAGCATCATGATTGACACACGTTATACAGATCCTACAACAAATACAACATTTACGGTATATGGTAATACGATTGGCACCAATACGGATGTTGGTGTGCGTGTTTACAGAACTTATCCAACTTACACAACTAATAATGCGATATATAGTAATGGGACGGCTACAATAGCAGTAGACCCAAATATTAAATGGAGAGCTAGTAAGTAAGTCTAATCTGATATAAAATAAAACCGGGTTGTTATTTCTTGTAACAACCCGGTCTTTTTATACAATATATCTCCAGTTACTTCAATAATTCTTTTGCTTTATTTATAACATTTTCAACAGTAAAGCCATATTCTTTCATTACCACATCGCCCGGTGCCGATTCACCGAATTTTGAAATACCAACTACATCGCCTTCATCAGTAACATATTTATGCCAGCCCATAGGAGAGCCTGCTTCAATTGAAATACGCTTTTTTAAATTTTTGGGAAATACCGATTCTTTATAAGCCGCATCCTGTTTTTCAAACAATTCCCATGATGGCATGCTAACCACCTTTGCCGCAATGCCTTCTTCTTTTAACGCAGCTTGCGCTTTTACAGCCAATGAAACCTCGCTTCCGGTTGCTATTAGTATAAGCTGCGCATTTTCCGCATCAGATAAAATATAAGCGCCTTTTTCGAGGTTAGAAGCCTTTGCATATTTACTTTGATCCAAAGAAGGTAATTTTTGTCTTGAAAGCACAATTGCAACCGGGCCGCCGATATGCTCCAGCGCAACACGCCATGCCTGTGCTGTTTCATTGGCATCGCCGGGACGTATCACCGTTATATTTGGAATAGAACGCAAAGACGCCAATTGCTCAACTGGCTGATGCGTTGTGCCATCTTCACCCAGGCCAATGCTATCGTGCGTATAAACATAAATAGGTTTTAATTGCATAATGGCTGCCAGGCGAATGGGCGGGCGCATATATTCACTGAAAATTAAAAACGTTGCACCATAAGGCGTAAAACCTTTGGTAACCGCCATCCCATTTAAGATAGCGCCCATAGCGTGTTCACGAATGCCAAAGTGAAAGTTTTTGCCACCATAATTGCCGGCTTCAAAAGAGCTGGCATTTTTAATGAGTGTATTGGTTGAAGGGGCAAGATCGGCAGCGCCGCCAATCATTAAAGGAAAGAAATCGGCAATGGCATTAATGGTTTTGCCCGATGCCTGGCGTGTTGCCATTGCATCATCAGGGCCAAATACAGGCAGCTTTTCTTTCCAGCCTTCCGGTAATTTACCGTTGCTGAAAAGTTCGTATTCCGCTGCCAGTTCAGGATATTTTTCTTTGTAAGCTGCAAATAATTCATTCCATTTCTTTTCGGTGTCTGCACCTTTAGAACCGGCTTTACGATAGAAGTCAAGCACTTCATCGGCTACCACAAAAGATTGTTCGGAATCGAAACCCAGGTTCTTTTTTGTTAATGCCAGTTCTTCTTTTCCCAAAGGAGCGCCATGAGATTCTGCTGTATCAACGGCATTGGGAGCGCCGTAAGAAATATGTGTCCTCACTAAAATAAGTGAAGGCTTATCTGTTACTTTCTTCGCATTTTCAATGGCGGCTGCTATGCCTTCTATATCATTGCCATCATCAACAGACTGTGTATGCCAACCATAGGCTTCAAAGCGCTTTGCCACGTCTTCATCAAAAGCAAGCGAAGTATCACCTTCTATTGAAATATGGTTATTATCGTAGAGGTAAATAATATTACCCAATTTTAAATGGCCTGCAATAGAAGCGGCTTCTGCGCTTACGCCTTCCATTAAATCACCATCGCTGCAAATGGCATAAATATTATAATTGAAAAGATCAAAGCCTTCTTTGTTATAGCGGGCAGCGAGATATTTTTGTGCTATCGCCATACCAACACCATTGGCAAAGCCCTGGCCTAAAGGACCGGTGGTGATTTCAATACCGGGTAATAAACCATATTCAGGATGGCCTGCCGTT
>JAEWBD010000330.1 GCA_023391315.1 Bacteroidota bacterium
TATGCACATGGCAACCAGCCTATCCAGCACATGATTTATTTATATAATTATGCAGGTGAGCCATGGAAAACACAATATTGGGCCCGCGAAACCATGAAGAAATTATATAAAGCCACACCCGACGGTTATTGCGGCGATGAAGATAATGGCCAGACTTCTGCGTGGTACGTGTTTTCAGCGTTAGGCTTTTATCCTGTTTGCCCAACGAGTGCACAATATGTTATTGGCGCGCCCTTATTTAAGAAGGCAACATTACATCTTGAAAATGGAAAAGATGTTGTAATTAATGCACCGGCCAACAGCGCTAAGAATATATATGTAAACAACATTACATTTAATGGCAAACCTTATAATTACAACTGGTTTGATCATGCAGCTTTAATGCAGGGCGCAACTATTAATTTTAATATGCAGGCCGCGCCTGATAAACAACGGGGAACGCATAAAGAGAGCTTTCCGTTTTCATTATCAAAAGAGAAATAAAAAGATTACTCTTTATCTACTGAAAATATTTCTGATAGCTTTTTGTCCATGTCCTCATCCGTTGTATTATCATACAAGGAATACCGGCCAATTATTATTCCATCCTTATCAATTAATATCTGTGCAGGTATAGGCATAAGGTTATATAATTTTCTCAATTCTCCCTTAAAACTTGCTTCCATTCTATTGTCATGGGTTTTTAAAAACTCCATGTCACTGTTTGTAAAAGCAAGGATGTTGTGGAATGATTCAATGCTGTCCTGTTTAATTGCTTTATGCCAGGCATCATATTTTGCATCATAATCCATAAGCGTATTATTTTTTTTGATAATGAACTGAAATAACATGATGCTTTGCAAAGCCCGGTTTAGAAAATTGAAAATCATTTATTCAATAACATTTCAATTCTTTTTTTTACTTTTTCTGCTGTTGGCAACATGGCCTTTTCAAGGTTTATATTGATAGGCACTGCCGGTAAATCCAAGGCGCCAAATGCTTCAACAGGCGCATCCAGCCAGGTAAAGCAATTATGATTAATGCGGTGTGCAAGTGCTTCTGCGAAAGAATTGGTTTGCTGCTCTTCAGTAAGCACAAGGCATCTACCGTGTTTTTTTACCGTTGAGAAAGCGAGCGCCTCATCCATAGGATATAATGTTCTCAAATCAATTATTTCAACATTGCCTTTAAAATATTTTGCTGCGGCTTTAGCCCAGTAAACACCCATTCCATAAGTGATGATGCAAACAGATTCACCGTTGTTTATCATTTCTTCATCAGCCTGTAAAATAATGTTGCCCTTGCCAAGCGGTAGTATATAATCTTTTGCAGGCTCTATGGTTTTAGCATCTTCTGTGCCGGGCACTTTACTCCAGTACAGGCCTTTATGTTCAAGTATAACAACAGGATTGGGATCGTAATAAGCAGCCTTCATCAAGCCTTTCATATCTGCTGCATTGGACGGATAGCAAACTTTTATGCCTTTAATGGAAAGCAGTGTTGATTCCACGCAGCCGCTGTGATAAGGGCCGCCGCCACCATAAGCGCCCACCGGCACACGCAATACCATACTTACCGGGTATTTGCCATTGGTTAAGTAATTTGATTTTGCAATTTCGCATACCAGTTGGTTTAAACCAGGGTAGATATAATCGCCAAACTGTACTTCAACAATAGGCCTTAAGCCCACAGCGCTCATGCCTGCGGTTGAACCAATGATATAGGCTTCCTGGATGGCCGTATTAAAAACGCGGTGCATACCAAATTTATCTGCCAGTGTTGCGGTTTCCCGAAATACACCGCCCAATCTTTTGCCAACATCCTGGCCGTATAAAAGACAACATTCATCATCCTGCATTAATTCTTCAATAGCATGCAAACCTGCATCAACCATTAATATCTTTTCACTATTCGCAGGTTCACGTGTGCCGCGTTCGTCTTTAACGGGTGTTTCCGCAAAAACATTCAATGTAACGGAAAGAGGGGCGGGGTCTTCCGCCTGTTTTGCTTTTTCAAAAGCCTGTTGCACTTCTTCAAAAACTTCTTTTTCCATTTGCCCGATATGGCTTTCAACAAAACCATTTTCAAGGAGATAATTTTTAAACTTTAAATAAGGGTCGTGCGCCTGGTGGCGTTCAAGGTCTTCTTTGCTGCGGTAAAACTCTTTGCGCACGCCGCTGGTATGGTGATTAAGCAATGGCACTTTTGCATGCACCAAAATGGGCTTGCGTTCCCTGCGCACAAAATCAATAGCATAGTTCATAGCGCCATAGGCATATTCAAAAACGCTGCCGTCAACCTTTAACCGTTCAAGGCCTTTATAACCCATTGCAAAATCAAAAGCATTCATAGCGCGGCCTTCCCTTGCCGTAGTGCTGATGCCCCACTCGTTATCCTGCACGAGATAAATAACAGGTAAATGTTTCAGCGCGGAAAACTGCAAAGCTTCACTTACCTCACCTTCTGTAATACTGTAATCGCCAAAGCTGCAAACCACAACAGGGTTTTCGTTATTGCTGCCTTTTTGCAAAAGATGCGGCAGGTATTGTTCGAGATGTTTAACGCCCTGCGCAATGCCGGTGGTGGGTATGGCCTGCATGCCGGTAGCGCTGCTTTGATGGATAATTTTAGGTTTATCTGCAACATTGCTGCTGGCATGCGCATAATAAGAACGGCCGCCGGAGAAAGGATCATCAGCTTTGGCCAGCAACTGCAACATTAACTGGTGTGGTGTGAAACCAAGCGAAAGCAATAAACTGTCATCACGGTAATACGGGCTTACAAAATCACAGGGCATCAGTTGCAGGCCGGTTGCAATTTGCAATGCTTCATGGCCTTTTGATGTAGAGTGAACGTATTTACAAACCTGCCTGTTGGCCTCATAAATATCGGCCATACAGCGTGCAGTTACCATTAGCCTGAAGGCTTTGGCAAGAATCGCATTGTCAAGCATAGCACAAATATCAAATTACTGCAGAAAATATGACAGGAAGAGGCTATTAATTATTTTATTTCAAACTCAAATACTTTCTCATTGCCAAGATGGCCAATCAGCACATCACCAACCACGCATTCCCCCACGCCGGCTGGCGTGCCGGTAAAAATAAGATCTCCTATGTTTAGGGCGAAGTATTGCGATATATCTGCAATAATGCGGTCAAAGGAAAAGAGCATATCGTTGCTATTGCCTTGCTGAACAAGTTCGTTATTCACTTCTAAAGAAAATTCAATAGGTTTTTTCAGCATATCGGCTGTTAATTCGTGCATTCGCCCAACTACCGCAGAACCGTCCCATGCTTTAGCTTTTTCCCAGGGCAGCCCTTTTTTCTTTAATTCAGCCTGGATATCCCTGGCTGTAAAATCTATACCTACTGAAATGCGGTCGTAATACCTCTGCGCCTGTTCTTCCGGAATGTACTTGCCGTTTTTTGAAATATATAAAACCAGTTCGGCTTCATAATGCAGTTCATTGGTGAATTCAGGGTAATAAAACTGGAAACCGGGTGTTAGCAAAGCGCTCTTGGGTTTAAGAAAAATAACGGGTTCCGGAGGAACTTCGTTCTTTAACTCTTTGGCATGCTCTGCATAATTTCTTCCAACGCAAAAGATTTTCATATATGCAAGTTTGGTTTATAGGGAATGAATTTGTTTTAGTGATTGATCTTTATCTGCCTAAAAATAGTAAAATAGATTTACTATTCTTCAATAGAAAATTTTTTCCCGTTCACCATATTCATGGCCTTTTCAATGCCGATGGTTGAAAAGTTTTCAATCACTTCTGTGCAATATTCTATCTTCTTCCATATTAGTTTCAGTTCTTCCGGAAACCATTTTGCCAGCACAAAATCTGCCTGCATGCCTTTGGGATAATTATTGCCGATGCCAAACCGCAGCTTGGGATATTTATCTGTGCCCAGCATTAGCTGAATATCTCTTAAACCATTATGGCCGCCATCGCTGCCGCCTGATCTTAACCGCAGGCTGTCTACCGGAAGCGCCAGGTCATCAACAATGGTGAGCGTGTTTTCCAGCGGGATTTTCTCTGCATCAAGCCAGTATTTAAAAGCTTTTCCGCTCAGGTTCATATAAGTGGTGGGCTTTATGCAGATAAATAATTTGCCTTTCCATTTCACCTCTGCTTTTTCTGCCAGCCGCACCGTTTGAAACATGCCGTTATGTTTCAGCACAAATGCAGATACCACGTCAAAACCAATATTATGGCGGGTATGGCGATATTCATTACCCGGGTTGCCCAGGCCAACAATTAAAAACTTCTGCATAACTGAAAATAAATAAAAAGTCCCGCAGCAAGGCGGGACTCTGATAGAATATTGAAAAAATTACTTTTTCTTTTCTTCTCCTTTTGGCGCTGCTTTTTCAGCAGCAGCTTCTTCCTGCTTCAACTGGCGTGTAAGCACTACAGATGCAATGGGAATTCTGGGCGAATTCATAATCTCTATATTATCTGCTTTTACATCTTCCACGCGGATGTTTTCATTCAGCTTAAGATCGCTTATGTCAACCTCAATGTTTTCCCTTAAATGTTTGGGAAGGGTTTTTACCTTCAGCGATTTCATTTTTGTAATAAGCTTACCACCTTCTTTTACACCTATGGGCGTACCGTCAAATTTAAGCGGCAGGTTGGCTATTACTTTTTTGTTTTCAACCAGTTCCAACAGGTCAATGTGGATCAGGTTGTCTTTAACCTTATCAAACTGCAAATCCTTTAAAATGCAGATATAAGATTTGCCATCCACTTTTACTTCTGCTAACTGGAATTCTGATGTGTAAACAAGAGGCTTAAAAGCCTTTGCCGGAGCAGAGAAATTTACTTCCTGCGCACCCCCGTAAATTACACCAGGCACCAGTTCCTGAGAGCGAAGCTGGCGGGTGGCTTTTTTGCCAATTTCGGTCCTCAGTTGTCCTTCGATTGTAATTGTCTTCATTTTTTGAGATTTAATTATTAAAGCGCTAGTGCAAAACCAATGGCTTTTGCATGATATTTTTTCTAATCAGCTTTTGTATTTCAAGCATTCCGCCGCGGCGGATCACTCCCCTTGTGCTGCATATTTTCATGGCAACACCAAATTGCTCATTCCTCAACCTTTCAATTTATCAGCTACCCAACTATTTATCCCTCATCTGCGAGTGTATAAACAGGCTGGTGATGCTTTTGTTTTCGTAAGCGTTCCTTATTGCAATGGCAAAAAGATCGGCCACAGAAATAACCTTTATTTTGGAAGAAGCATTTTCTTTAAGCTGAATCGTATCGCAAACCACCAGTTCTTCCAGCACACTGTTTTCAATATTCTGGTAAGCGTTGCCGCTTAAAACCGGGTGTGTGCATAATGCCCTTACGCTTCTTGCACCATTTTCTTTTAAAAGAGCTGCGGCTTTCGCCAGTGTACCGCCGGTATCAATAATATCGTCAATCAAAACAATATCCTTATCCTGCACATCGCCTATCAGCACCATGCTGGCTATTTCATTTGCCCGTTTGCGATGCTTGTCGCAAATAACCATTTCTGCATTAAAATAGCTGGCAATTTCCCTTACACGGTTGGTACTTCCCACGTCGGGGGCGGCAAAGGTAAGGTTTGGCAGGTTAAGTTTCTCTATGTAAGGTATAAAAATTGCCGAACTGTCGAGGTGATCCACCGGTATATCAAAGAAACCCTGTATTTGCGGCGCATGCAAATCCATGGTAATCACGCGGGTAGCGCCGGCTTTTTCCAGCAGCGAAGCCACCAGTTTGGAGCCTATGGCCACACGAGGCCGGTCTTTCCTGTCCTGCCTGGCATAACCATAATACGGAATAACGGCAATTATTTTATAAGCGCTGGCGCGTTTGGCGGCATCAATCATCAGTAATAATTCCATTAAATTATCTGTGGGTGCGCAGGTGCTTTGTACCAAAAACACGTAATCGCCACGAATGCTTTCAAGGAATATTGGCTGAAACTCGCCGTCGCTGAACTTTTGAATAATTACTTTACCGGATGCAGCGCCAAAACACTTTGTGATTTTAGCACAGAGTGCCTGCGAACCGGTACCTGAAAAAATCTTTACTGAAGGGCCCATAGTATAGCTTAATAGGGGGCGAAGATAAAAATTCAAAAAAGAAATACTAATTTGAAGTTTCATATTTTTTACAATGCCTGAATCTTCCATTAAAAACTGGGCAGTTGACGACCGTCCCCGCGAAAAACTACTGCTAAAAGGTTATCATGTATTAAGTAATGCAGAACTGATAGCCATCCTCATTAACAACGGAACAAAAGATAAAAGCGCGGTGGATGTTTCCAAAAGCCTGCTAAATGCCGTGGATAACGATTTACAAAAGCTTGGAAAACTATCTGTAAAAGAAATTTTAAAATTAAAAGTAAAAGGCATTGGCGAGGCAAAAGCCATTGCCATTACTGCTGCTTTGGAACTTGGTTTGCGGCGTGATGTTGCCGCAAAGAAATTGGATATCGTTATTCATAGCCGCGACGTTGCGGCTTACCTGAGGGCGCAGTTTCAATATAAGCAGCACGAAATTTTTGCAGTAGTGTATTTAAACCGCGCCAATAAAATAAAACATTCTGAAATTGTAAGTGAAGGCGGGATTACCGGAACGGTTGCAGACCCGCGTATTATTTTAAAGAAGGCCCTGGAAAACGATGCCACAAGTATTATTCTCTGCCATAACCACCCGAGCGGCAGTTTAAAACCCAGCCGCGCCGATGAAGAACTGACGAAGAAAATAAACGAGGCTGCCGCTTATTTTGATATAAAAGTGTTAGACCATATTATTGTAAGCGAAGATGGTTATTACAGCTTTGCAGATGAAGGACTGCTGTAAATGGGCTATTATATTCAATCGTTATAAAATCCCCATTTTGTTATTTACCTGCAATGATTTTGTAGATATTTGCAGACTGAATATTAAACTTTCACCATGCAAAAAAATAAACTGAGCAGTTTAGAAAAAATAGTTTTAAGTATTGTTTTTGTGCTGATGGTTATTGGAATTATTGCCGCCTGGGTAAATAAAACGTGGTTTCTTGAAACCTATGTGGTAGAAGATGGGTTTATTGAAGATGTTACTTTAATCCCGCTTGCAATCCTGACACTAACCTGTGTAATCCTTTTGTTTAAATATGCCCGTAAAAAAAACGTATGGTTTTTTTTCACTTACCTCTTTATTGCGTTAGGCAGTTTTTTTATTTTGGGTGAAGAGATAAGCTGGGGCCAGCGCATTTTTGGTTTTGAAACCTCTGAATATTTCCGTGAACATAATTCACAGGATGAAGAAAATATTCATAACCTTATCATAGGCGGCGAAAAGCTTAATAAAATAATTTTTACAGATGTGCTTGTTGCCGGCGTTGCCATATATCTTATTGTTATTCCCTGGTTATATAATAAGAAACCAGGCTTTAAAAATTTTATTGACAGAGCAGCTTTCCCTGTGGCGAGGCTTTATCAAATTATCGGTTGCCTGCTTGTTTTTGGTTTATCATTTTTAACGTTCGATAGCAAGGGCGCCGAGTTGCTGGAATTTGGCGGCAGTGCTATGTTTATGCTGATTGTTTTAAATCCTTTAAACAAAGAATCCCGCTCTTAAAGTTATAAAAAGTTTTGCTTAAACCAATTTAATTGTTGCTGCACACCTTCTTTTAAACTTGTTTGAGGATTATAATTAAGCAACCGTGTTGCTTTATCTATAACAGCTTTTGTAGCGGTTTGATCGCCGGTGCGTGGCGGTATAATTTCAAATTTTATTGTATTGCCTGTTAATGCTTCAACCGTGTTAATTCCCTGTTGAGTTGTGTATTGCATGCTGTTTCCAATGTTTATGATTTCATTGTTTACGGCTTCTTCTTTGCTTATAACTGCTGCAACACCATTAATAATATCGCCAACAAAACTAAAGCTGCGTTTGTGCTGCGGGCTACCCTGAATCAATGTAAATGGTTCATTTGTTAATGCAGAACGAATGAGTTTTGTATAAAGCTTATCCGGCCTTTCCCTTGGCCCATAAACAGAGTAAAGCCTGAGTGAACAGGCATTCAGCGTTTGCTTTCTGCTTTCAGCCAATACTAATTGTTCGGCTGCAAGTTTTGTAATGCCATAATAAGAAACAGGTTCGGGAACAGCCGTTTCATTCTTGGTGGCATCTAACCCGTAAACAGAAGAAGTAGAAATATTAACAAAAAATTTCAGGCGCTTTAACTGCTTTGAAAATTCTATAAGATTGTAAGTAGCAGTTACATTATTTGAAAGATATTCAGCAAATCCCGATTTTTCAGATAAGCCAGGTTGTGCCGCAAAATGGAAAATATATTCTATGTCTGTGGGTAATAATTTGTAATCATCGTGTTTAACAAGATCTGCTTCAATAAATGCAACTTTATCCTGCATGGATTGAAGGTTGAGCATTTTGAGATCTTTCGGGTAAAAAGAAGATAAATTATCAACACCAATTACTTCGTGCTGCATACCGGCAAGTTTCTCAGACATATGCGAGCCTATAAATCCGGCCGCCCCTGTAACAAGTATTTTCATCTTAAAAATAAAAGCCGCAAGTTAGTTATGTTTTAATTTTGCCGGTCATAATAAGTTGAATGAAACCGGGCATGGTAATTTTATCATTATAAAAGGATGCATAACGAGGTTACATGAGACCATATAAAAACAAACCTGAATGAAACAACCGGAATTGGCTATAATTATTCCTGTATATAATGAAGCAGAAAACTTGCTACGCCTGCAAGAGGTTTTCGAAGCTTATTTTCCTTTGGCAAAAATTCCTTCCAAAGTGCTGTTTGTAGACGATGGATCGAAAGATAACAGCCTGCAGATGATTCGTGATATATGTAATGCTAATCCTCTTTTTACTTATATATCATTTGAAAAAAACTGTGGCCTGAGCGCCGCTATTAAAGCCGGCTTTGATTGGGCTGATACAAAATGGGTGGGTTATATTGATGCCGACCTGCAAACCACGCCTGAAGACTTTAATATACTGGCAGATTACTGCAATGAATATGACCTGGTAACCGGCATGCGCACCGGCAGAAAAGATTCTTTTGTTAAAAATGCATCTTCAAAAATTGCCAATGGCATAAGGCGCAGTTTTACGCATGATGGCATGGATGATACCGGCTGCCCCTTAAAAATCATTAAAGCCGATAAGGCAAAAGCTATTCCCATGTTCAACGGCCTGCATCGTTTTTTACCGGCCATGATCTTATTGCAAAAAGGTAAGATTATGCAAATTCCGGTGCGTGCTTTTCCAAGGGTTGCCGGCAAATCGAATTTTCATTTATGGAACAGGCTTATTGGCCCGCTAAGCGACTGCTTTGCATATTTATGGATGAAAAGAAAATATATTAATTACACCATTGCCGAGAAGAAATTATGAGCAACTGGATCGTGATTGGTATAGGAGCCCTGGCGCAGATATTATTTTCAAGCCGCCTTTTACTGCAATGGATTTTGTCTGAAAAACAGAAGAAAGTATTAACGCCGGTTTTATTCTGGGAGTTTAGCCTGCTGGCTTCATTCCTGTTGTTTGTATATGGATATTTAAGAGATGATTTTGCTATTATGCTTGGCCAAACTATCACTTATTATATATATATACGTAATATGCAGTTGCAGCACCAGTGGGAAAAGTTTTCAAAAATTTTGCGCCTGTTTATTTACCTGTTTCCTGTTATCATTTTAATATACGGCTATAATAATGCGGTTGAAGACCGCACAAATCTTTTTCACAATGAAAATATTCCTGCATGGTTATTTATACTTGGCATTGTTTCGCAATTGCTGTTTACATGCAGGTTTATCTACCAATGGATATATTCAGAGAAACGAAAGGAGTCGCATTTACCTTTAGGTTTCTGGATCATAAGCCTTGCCGGTTCTTTCCTTATATTAACGTATGCTGTGTTTAGAAAAGATATTGTTTTATTTGCCGGGCAGCTTACGGGGTTTATCGTTTACTTCCGCAACATTGTAATTATTAAAAAACATTCATGAAATCATTTGCTGAAAAATACCCGATGGTTGTACTGCTGACGGTCTCCGTACTGATGTTGTTTGTGCATCTTGGGTTGGTGCAAACAAATATCATGGAGGCAAGGAACCTCATAACAGCAAGAGAAATGGTAAATGATGGCCACTGGATATTTACAACCATGAATGGTTTGCCCCGTTATGAAAAACCGCCGTTGCCAACATGGCTAACTGCAATTTTTATGCTGATAGGCGGTATGCAAAACATGTTTGTATTGCGTTTGCCGGTTGTGTTGGTATGCGTGCTGCTTGTATACTTTTTTTATAAGCTGGTAAAACGTTTTCAACCGGAAAACAACCAGCCTTTGCATGCATCGCTGATTCTTATCACCTCTTTTTATATATTTTTTTCAGGCAGGGATAACCAGTGGGATATATATACGCATGCATTTATGATAGCAGGCATTTATTTTCTGTATAAAGTAATGAATGAGCCTAAAAATGTTTTTTTAAATGTTATACTGTCTTCATTATTTATAGGCTGTTCCTTTCTCAGCAAAGGCCCTGTTTCATTGTATGGGTTATTTCTTTCTTTCCTGATTGCTTATTTTATTGTTTACCGGCAAAAAGCCGGTAAAAATTTATTACTGAGTTTGATTGTTCTTGCAGCCGGTTTGGCCGTTGGCCTTTCATGGCCGCTCTATGTAAAATATTTTGATCCTTATGCAGGAACAGCTTTGTCAAAGCAAACTCAAAACTGGGGCAATTATGAGATAAAACCTTTTTACTATTACTGGAACTTCTTTACGCAAAGCGGGCTGTGGACGATTCCTTCTTTCATTTCGCTCATGTATTTCTATATGCGCAAGCGCGTGAATAATGTAAAAGCTTATACGTTTTCTTTTTTGTGGACGATATCGTCGCTGCTGCTTTTATCATTCATCCCTGAAAAAAAAGTGCGTTATATAATGCCGGTTTTAATTCCGCTGGCAATGAACACGAGCTTTTATATTCAATACCTGGTGCTTTCTTTTAAGCAAATAACAGGCAGGTATGAAAGAGCCGTTATATATTTCAGTTTTGGATTGATTGCGCTCATAGGATTGGCCGTTCCGTTCGTTAGCTTTTTTTTATTGAAAGCGAAGCTGGGAAATTATATCGGTTGGTACATATTGCTTGTGATAATTTCTTTTGCCTGCTCATTTTTAATTATAAAAGGATTAAAACGAAAACATTTTATACAGGTGTTTTATGCTGCTGTTTTTTTTATGTGCGGTATTGTAGCCACACTTATTCCCATATCAAAAATATTTTACACGAACAGCAATTATTTTGACGCAGCCAGGCTGCATGGCATTGAAAAAAAGTATAACATACAAACGTATGAGGGAGATAATTTCGTGCCTGAAATAATTTGGAGCTATGGAAAACCGATGTTAAATATATCCGATAACAATTCAGTTAAAATGCCTGCTGATACTAGGTTTGGATTGCTGGTTTACCCTAATAAAGCAAATGAATTAATGCACAGTTTTAATAATTACAGCTTTAAGCAGCTTGCTACGGTTGACTTAAATGAAGTGCCTGCCGAAAGTAAACAACATAATAAGCGAATTGTAAAAAATTATTACCTCGTTAAAAGGATAGAATAACAATTTACTACATTAATTCGTAACGGGATAACCTTTATTTATCCAATCTATTTTAAGATTGTCAGGAAGGTTTAAGAGATAAAAATTTGTAAACTTCATTTGTTTTAAAACATCAATTGCCGGCCGCACATTAGGGCAATGTTCATAAGGGCAACAGCCGCAGTAAACAACAACCTTTGCGTCTTTCTTTAAAGTGCTTAATTGTGTTTTAAATTTATCCATATTTTCTTCCTCGCTTACCATGCCAATATTTATTGCATCCGGTATGGTGTTAAAAGGGCCTACACTGATGATGGTAACCTGATTTGTTTTATTTTTTATAATGCTTGCCAGCTCCGATGGCTGCATCAATTGTTTGTCTGTCCAGTTTACCGGTTTCTGTGCGCTTACATGAAATGTGCAGAATGAAATAAACAACAGCAGGAATATTTTTACAAACAATAATTTTTTCATTACAATAATTTAATTCAACCTAACATACTTTTAGTACAGCAAATGTATTGCCTTTGTTTAATTATCCGCATCTTTAATTGAAGGCCTTGTATCATTAGGATTGCGCTTTTCATATTGAATTATAAAATCACTTAAATCAGGTTTGTATTTTCTTTTGCGTTTTAATTCATAGTTATAAATGGTTTGGCCAAGCTGGTAAAGAAATGGATGGCCAATTGTTTCATAATCATATTTATTATCGTTTAAAATGCCATCGCTGTTTACATATAGTGTTGCAGCCAGCATAAACTCAACATTATTTTTAAAATCTGCCACGTAGGAGGCATCTGTTAAAAAACCGTAAGCCCAGCCTACTTTATTAAATACACGAATGTTTGGCGGCATTGAGTGATGAAGGCTGTCCTGAAAGAAGAATTTCACATAGCTGTCGTAATACTGTGATGTATCATATTTGGGATAATTTGTTTCAGACGGAAATTGCGATAAAAATTGTTTTAGAAAAGCATAATCATCCTTTAGCAGATTGAAACGTTGTTTTTCAGTAACTGATAAAGGAAATAAAATAGATTGCAATATTTGCTGCAGGTCTTCTAAAGGAAGATTATTCACCCTTGTAAAATCTATCGGTTCGTTTATCAAACTATCATTGCTGTTAAGATGGGCTTTGCCAATTTTCACCGTATGCGAATAATCGAATGAATCTGTATTGTATTGCATAGGCTGGTGATAAATAACCTTCCCGTCTTTATCAATAAAATTAATTGGATTGGTATGCCGGTTTTCATCATCCGTATACCCCATGAATTGCCTTGTAATTCTTGTATTCTTATAACCCTTTGCGTGCAGTTTCCGGTTAATGTTTTGCTGGCCAACAAACTGGTACATACGGTTATAAGCATCGTTATCACTTATCAAAAATGCTTTTCTTATAAACTGTGCTATAGAAGGATAATTATTTTCAGATGTGCTGTCGTACAATTCTTTTTCCTGCCGCGGGTAAGCGCTGTCAAATTGCATTGATGTAAACTTGTTAATGCCCGGCTTTTTCATTTCATTCATCTTTTCCAGTGATAAAGCTGCCAGAGGAAGTTTTACGGTTGATGCAGGATTGAAATAGAATAAGGGATCAACATTAAAATAATAATTGGTAAAAGAAGGCTTGTTTTTTTTATCCCTGTTTATTTGCGTATAGATTATTTGTAAACGGTATTCATCGGGATGAGATAAAACAGCTTGAAAAAGACTATCTGTATTTTTTGATAAAATGTTCTGAAGCTGTGCATCTGTTTTATGCTGTGCATGAAGCGCGTAGGAAACCGTAATGAAAATGAAAAGAAATATTTTTTTCATAATGAATAAATGTGGTTGCTAACGGTCTGACGCTGTATGCGTTTGACCGCGTTTAATATTTGAACTCCGCTTTATCTTTTTCTATTTTTCGCTTGAAGAATTTCCTGAAATTATCATCGGCGCCTATAAAAACATAAATGTAATCTCCTTTCTCCCTGGCAAACTTATTTGTGATGCTATCCGTTTTTGTAACAGATGTAAATCCTTTCGCAAAATCATGTTGTTTTTCATCCGGGTCGTCTGAAACCAATATAAAATTTTCTATCTGCAAACCTGTGGGCAACCAATATAAAAAGCTTGCATTGTCGCTGTAAGCTTCAGGTAAATTGTATTTACGTGCATAATAATTTATGGCGCCTGCCATGCCATAATTATTGCAAAATATAATTGTGTTTTTTCTGTCCCTGTCATCAAGTGCATGATATGTTTTGGCAACTTTCTGCGCCATTTCTTCCCAGCCCAGCATATCTGCAAAGTCCTGCGGAAGAGGATGGTCTTTTAAATCTTCCCATTTTAAAGTGCCGGTTTTTGCAATGTTCATCTTTACATATAAATCTGCAAGCGGTTGCGGCGGCAAAACCGGCAATAAAATTGGCGCAACAAATAGACCAAAACCCACTGCAAAAAGTACAAATACATAACGTAAGTATTTTCTTCTTGCTATAGTAAATTTTTCAAGTGCAGTTGCGCCCAAAGCAAATAATGGTGGATAAACACCGGCAGCATAATAACTTTTACCATGCTCCATCAACAATAAAATAATTACAAGCAAATAGGCAAGCCCAATAAAGCGATATTGTTTTGAGGATAATGCATTAAAAAATCCTGTGAGCCAAACAAAAAAGCAAGGAAGCATAAGCAACAATTGGTCGGTTAAAAAACCTGCCGGGTTTATGTATTTCAGTTGCGTTTGCTGCAGTTCATTCATGTGTATAACAACAGGAAAATGATTCTGCCATTGCCAGATAATATTGGGCAGAAAAATAAGAAAGCCAATCAGCGAAGCATACCAAAAATGTTTATTTAAGAAAACAGTACGATGTTTTGTGAACAGCAATGCAAGCAGAATACTTGCGGTATAAAATGCAACGGAATATTTACTCAGCATGCCCAGGCCAACACTCACGCCAAATAAATACAACCATTTATTTTTTTTAGTTTGAACAAAGCGGATAAAACTAAAAGCTATCAGCGTCCAGAAAAATATTTCCGGCGCATTTGGCTGAAACAAAAAAAACATTCTTAAATAAGCGCCAAATAAAAAAGAAAAGAATAAGAGAATTAATGCAAACGATTTGCCGC
>JAEWBD010000414.1 GCA_023391315.1 Bacteroidota bacterium
ATACCGGCCTTAGCCCTGACCAGGATAATATGAACAACGGTTTTAACCAGGGTTATTCTTCCGGCAGGACTTTAGAGAAAATAGTTACGCTTCCTAAAACAGCCAATACAAATGATAATTGTGGCCATGGCACTACAATGACGAGTACAGCCACTGCACCGCGTTGCACAAACGGCAACTCATGCGGCGTAGCTTATAACAGCAGCCTCGTTGTTTGTAAAGCCGCTAACGATGTGGTAATTGACGGCTCAGAAGTTAAAGGTGTTGCAGATGCTTATACGTATGCAGCAGATGATGCTTCCATTAAAATAATCAGTTTAAGCCTTGGCCGCGTAACAGCCGCTTCTCAAATAAAAGATGCCATTATGTATGCTTACAATAAAGGAAAACTGATGTTTTGTGCAGGCGGAACTTCAACCGATTTTACTTCATGGTTTGGCGTAACCTTTCCTGCAACTTTACCGCAGGTACAGGCCATAACCGGCGTAAAGAACACAGCTACATTAAAGGCATGTGGCGATTGCCATAAAGGCCGGCAGATTGATTTTGTGATTGTGATGAATAAAACGAGCGACAATATGAGCCCCATTGCCAATGCCATAAGCGGCAATGTGCCAACAACAGTTGGTGGATCTTCTGTTGCAACTGCAACATCAGCTGGCGTTGCGGCGCTGGTGTGGGCCGCACATCCAACAGAAACAAGAGAGCAAATTATAGAACGGCTTACCACAACAGCGAGCGGTTATCCAAAAAAGAACAATAATTTCGGGTATGGTAAATTAAATGCGCTTGCTGCAATCAATCAGTAAATTTTACACACAAAACAAAGTGCACACACATGATGATATAACCTGTATTAGCTCTGTGTTGCTGTCTGAAGATTTTAAGCAGTTTCCCGGATGCACTGATTAAGCAAAACATGGTTACTCATTAAAAAAAGCAACCAGTTTTTTAATCATTAATTCCTTCGACGGATTTTCAGTTACGATAAGCTTGTTTGAAGAATAATTTTTTATCTCGCCCGCTGTTGTGTGGCCAATGGAAAATAAAACCGTTTTTGTATTTAAACCATTATAGGCAAACAAACCTTTTACTGCACTTGGACTAAAAAATAAAACAGCATCGTATTCCTTCGTAAGTGTATGTTGAAAGATAGTGGTGGTATATACTTTCACTTCATGCACGGCAATATTAGCTGCGTCAAGCAAATGTGGTAATGTGTCCCTTCTTTTATCACCGCAGAAAAAATAAACCTCATTTATATTATTGGCGTTGGTTATTTTTTGTGAAAGATGAACCGCATCATCAGCTACACCAATAACGTTAGCACCTGTCAGCAATTTTTCAATCACTGATTTTGTTAGTTCGCCAACGCAATAAATTTTCCAGTTAATTTTTTTATTTGATAAAGATTGATGCACTGCCTCAACAGCATTGGCACTTGTGAAAATAACGGTTGCATCAAGTGTTGAGATATGCTCAACTTGCTGTTGAACGATTGCTGAATTAATGCTTGCTGTTTTGATGAATGGAATAACATCAACAGTAAAACCTTTGGAAGTAAGTTGCTCAACCAAGGCTTTGTCAATGTCGCCTGTAATTAATATGGAAATATTATTTGCCGGCATTGCGAATCTGCTCAATAATTTTATCACCGCCTTTTTTTAAAACCTCCTCACCAGCGATTGTACCAAGCGATGCGGCTTCGCCCAATGCAACTGTTTTATTGATCCCAACTTTTTGCTTTCCATCTGTTGATAATATATTTCCATTGAACACCACCGTATTGTCTTCTACTATTGCCAGAGCGCTTATAGGCGTTGAACACCCGCCCATTAAGGTTTTCAGAAAATCTCTTTCAATGTTTACAGATAAAGCAGTGTCTTCGTCATTAAAATTGCTGCATACATTAAATATCGCTTCATCATCTTTTTTGCAAACAACAACAATAGCGCCCTGGGCAGGCGCAGGCAGCATCCAGTCAATATCAACTGAATTTTCAGGCCTTAAATTAATACGCTCAATACCGGCGGCAGCGAAAATGGCGCCATTCCAGTTATTGGTTTTTACTTTATTCAAACGGGTATTTACATTACCACGCAGGTTTTCAATAATTGTACCCGGATACCTGTTAAGCCATTGTGCAATACGGCGCACACTGCTGGTGGCGATGGTGAATGAGTTTTGAGATAAAGCTTGAGGATCATCACTCCAGGTATTGTTGATATAACCCAATTTTTCAAGGTCGCTTTTATCTTTATAAACAAACACATCTTTATACGAACCCCGTTTTAAAACAGCAGCCTGCACAATGCCTTCCGCCATCTGCACAGGCACATCTTTCATGGAATGAACAGCTATATCAATCCGGTTATTCAGCAAAGCTGCATCCAGTGCTTTTGTAAAAATGCCCTGAACCCCCAAAGCATATAAAGGCGTAATCAAATCTGTATCGCCTTCACTCTTTATATATACCAGTTCAGATTGTACGTTCTGTGAAGTTAGCAGGTTTTGCACCTGTGTTGCCTGCCAAACGGCCAGCGGGCTTTCTCTTGTACCTATTCTTATAATTGTATTCGCCATGATTTATGCAGTGCAAATAAAATCATTTATTGCAGCAATGTAATGGCAGCCTTTGGTATTTGTTTCTTTTATCCTGCATGCTGTTTCGTTTACCACACGCTGAATTTTAATATTGATCCTGGATTCACAAAGCGGGTTATCTGCATCAGCAATAAAAGTATAAGAGTGCAGTTCTCTTAATTTTAACTTCAGATCTTTCAGCATAGGCACATGCCTGCGCATATAATACCATTCAATAAAATCCTGCATCGATTCGGCAATAATGGCTTTTGCCTTTGGCACTTCAGCCTCACGTTTTTTAAGCGTTTCGTCTTTCAGCTTAGATAATTCATCCACATTTACCAGTTGAATACCGGATAAATGCCGAACGCTTTCTTCCACATTAAACGGAATAGAAAGATCAATTATTAATTTGGGTTGATGTGAAGTTATATGTGAAGCAAGTATTACCGGCTGTGCGCCATTGGTAGCTACCACTATAATATCGGCTGCATTCACTTCTGTTTCAACATTATCAATGGAAGCCGTTTTTAAGCCAAGCTCTGTTGCAAGCCCTATCGCTTTTTCGGGCGAACGGTTGATAAGTGTAATGTTTTTTGTGTCAAGATAATCCACCAGGTTTTTGCAGGCGCTGCTGCCAATTTTTCCGGTGCCCAGCAATAATATTTTTTTATCACTGATATCTTTTACATGCTTTTTAATGTACTGTGTCGCAGCAAATGCAACAGAAACAGTGCCACCGCTTAATGCCGTATTATTTTTAATTAGTTTGGAAGATTGTAAAACACTGTTCACCAGGCGGTCTAAATAGGCACCGAGAAAACCATGCTGTCTTGCAAACTTGACGGCCAATTTTATCTGCCCCACAATTTCATAATCACCGAGAATCTGGGAATCGAGCCCGGCAGCCACATCAAAAAGATGTTCTATGGCTTCACGCCCTTTTTTTATATAAGCCGATTTTGCAAAAACTTCCACGCTGCCCGGCGTTTCGGCGCAAAGCAGGCTGATGAGGTCAGTAACATTTTCAGTGAGACCGTATATTTCTGTCCTGTTGCAGGTGGAAAGCACAAAAACTTCTTTCAATCCAAATGAAGGGGCATTTTTAAGAATAGAAGCATATTGATCATTATTTACAGCAAAAGAGCTGCGTAATTCAGCATCTGCTTTTTTGTAATTTATTCCTGCTACGCAAAATTTATATATATCCATCCTGTTATATCAAACGTCGCAAAATTAGTTTGCAACCATCCTATAAACATGATTAAAATCAGTTGAAGTGTCATTTATATGTCATGTTTTGATAAAATTCCGGCTGAGGCAATTTTTTCAATGGCGGCAGGTGCCATTGCTTTTGCATGGAATTTATGTTTTGAGCATACATAAAGTATTGTTTCAGCAAAACAGGGTTTACTTTTGCTGCCTTATGAACCAGCATACCCGTGCGATAATATTAATGAATCTTGGTTCGCCCGATTCAACAGATGTAAAAGATGTAAAGAGATTTCTCAATGAATTTTTAATGGACGGGCGGGTGATTGATAAGCCTTTTTTATTAAGGGCTTTGCTTGTAAGAGGCATTATTGTTCCTTTCAGGGCAAAAAATTCTGCTGAAGCTTATAACAAAATATGGACGAAAGAAGGCTCGCCTCTAATTGTGATAAGCAAGCAATTGCAAAAAGCGGTGCAGGCAAATTTTGAAGAGCCTGTTGCACTGGTAATGCGTTATCAAAATCCTGCTGCGGCAGCCGTATTAAAAAAGCTGCATGAAGAAAACCCGCAGCTAAAAGAAATTCTGATATTGCCTTTATACCCCCATTATGCCATGAGCAGTTATGAAACTGCGGTTGAGGACATTAAACATCTGCATAAGAAAAAGAATTATGCTTCCGTGCTGAAAGTGGTAAAACCGTTTTATAATAATGAACAATTTGTTTATGCTTTAAGCGAAAGCATAAAGCCCTATCTGCAAAAAGAATATGATAAGATTTTATTCAGCTATCATGGCGTGCCCGAACGGCATATCAGAAAGAGCGATATAACCGGCCAGCATTGTCTGCAGGTAAACCGGTGCTGTCATATAGCCTCACCGACGCATAAATTCTGCTATCGCCATCAAACTATTGTTACAACTGAACTTGTAACAAAAACATTAAATATACCGGAAGAAAAAGTAGAGCAAACTTACCAGTCGAGGCTGGGCAAAGATCCCTGGTTATTGCCCTCTACCCAGGAGCGCCTCCCTAAATTGCCCGGTGAAGGTGTAAAAAGATTGCTGGTTGTGTGCCCGGCATTTGTAAGCGATTGTTTGGAAACGCTGGAAGAAATTGCCATACAGGCCAGAAAAACTTTCTTAGATGCCGGCGGCGAATCTTTTGAGTTTATTCCGTGCATGAATACGCAGCCTTTATGGGTACAAACTGTAAGCAACTGGATAAAGGATTATTTTAACGGCAACACAGAAATGTTGGTTGATTAATTGGATGAATTATGTCATATCAATACTTAAAAGCAATACATATCATTTTTGTGGTGACCTGGTTTGCCGGCATGTTTTATATGCCAAGGCTTTTTATTTATAATACAGAGGCCAACGACAAAGAAGCGGCTGTAAAGCAGGCATTGCACGATCAGTTTGCTGTTATGATGAAAAGGCTTTGGTTTGGCATTACCTGGCCTTCGGCTATTCTCACTTTAATTTTCGGTTCGCTGGTTTTGCATTTTGGCGGATGGGGCCCTGTTCTTTTTACCGAATCAGGGCGCTGGCTGCTGGTAAAGCTTTGTTTTGTAATACTGTTGTACGCATACCATTTTTCAATTCATAAAATATTCAAACAGCAAATAAGCGGTGTGTTTAAATACAGTTCCCAGCAACTGCGGATATGGAATGAAGTGGCTACCATTTTTTTGGTGGCTATTGTAATGCTGGCAACGGTAAAACAAAGTATCAGTTTCGTTTGGGGCCTGGTGGGGCTGGTATGTTTTGTAGTGTTATTAATGAGCGCCGTAAAAATTTACAAGGTCATACGGGAAAAAAACAAGCGGCCTTGATCTAAGCCTCCTTTGAACTCTTTTTACGTATTATTAGTAAAAAATTGAAAAATATTACATATTTGCCATACTAACCAGTTATTTTTAATCGTCTTAAATACTTCTATCGAATAAATTATACGCATTAGTCAGTTAGCCCTAAAAGCCAATATGACGATAAAAACCAAAATGATTAAAACAAACGAATGATGCGAAAAAAATTACTGGCTCCGGCTTGTTTACTGCTGGCAGGTTGCTGCTTACTGTCTTCTGCATTTGCACAAAACGATATCATAACAACCGCAACCCCCTTTCTTAGAATTTCCCCGGATGCACGTGCCGGTGGCATGGGCGATGCGGGTATTGCCATAAGCCCCGATGCCAATGCAGCTTTCTGGAATATTGCCAAAACCCCTTTTACCACATCGCCAACAGCGGTGAGTGTAACCTATACGCCCTGGCTGCAGGATATTGCTAAAGATGTGTATATGATTACGCTGGCTGGCTATCATAAACTGGATGAAGACCAGGCTTTTTCTGCGGGTATAAGATATTTTAACCTGGGCAATATAGATTTTACAGACTTTACAGGTACACCCACAGGCTCCGGCCGCCCGTTTGAATTTGCAATAGATTTAGGGTATTCGAGAAAAATATCCAGTACCTTAGGATTAGGTGTTGCATTGAGGTATATTAATTCCGATCTGGCTAACGGCGCTCCACCCAATAACGGTGTAGCTTATAAAGCGGGAAGCACCGTGGCGGCTGATCTTTCACTATATGGCGATAATACCACAGAAGACGGGCAGGGTTTCACTTATGGCCTTTCGCTCTCTAACCTTGGCGGTAAAATTGGTTATACCGATAATGCAGAAACCAAAGATTATATTCCTGCCAACATGGGCATTGGCGGTGCTTACACCTGGGCTTTCCAGGAAATGCATAAGTTTACGTTTACTGCCGAAGTAAATAAATTATTGGTACCGGCTTTTCCGGAATTAACAGGCGATTCTGCGAGAGATGAAAACGCCATTAACGATTATCATACACAAAGCGTTTTCAGCAGCTGGTTTAAATCTTTTGGCGATAATGCCTATTCAGGTTCTTTAGGTGCAGAATATACTTATGATAATATGTTTTCCATACGTGCAGGTTATTATAAGGAAACAAAACAAATGGGCAACCGCAGTTATTTTACAGCGGGGGTGGGTATAAAATACCAGATATATGGTTTCAACTTCTCTTATCTTGCTCCATCCGGCAACGGCGTTACAAGAAACCCCTTATCAAATACTTTGCGCTTCAGCCTTTTATTTGATTTTGGTGCGCAGGAATAATATTATTTCAAACGTGTTGTGCTATTAATTATATTGAGAAAAGTCGAATCGTCATTTCGACGATAGGAGAATTGCGAAGCAATCATTGAGGCAATTAAAAAATAATTATGAACGAAATAAATCTCTTGAATTATTAGCAACATAGATTTTATGAGATGTCTCGTTACCTCGACATGACGTTCGGTCAACATAATTTAATACTAACATGCTCATAATTTCAATAACACAACACATCATTTCAACACAATTTAAATAAAGTTTAAAGCGGAGGCCGTTACCTTCGCTTTTTTCATGAGGCTTTTGGCACAAAACACTTATTTAATTTTTTGTGTCTTGGAGTTGTGTGACAAAATACAGTTGTAAACAATATGAATATAAGAATAGGCTCCGGAATAGATTTTCACAGGCTGGAAGAAGGCCGCGATTTTTGGCTGGGTGGTATAAAAGTACCGCATACAAAAGGCGCTGTGGGGCATAGTGATGCTGATGTTTTATTGCACGCCATCTGCGATGCCATGCTGGGCGCTGCCTGTTTGGGCGATATAGGCGAACATTTCCCCGATACTTCAAACGAGTTTAAAGGTATTGACAGTAAGATATTGCTGGCGAGAACAAATCAGATTATACAAAAAGAAAACTACAGGATCATCAATATTGATAGCAGCCTGTGCCTGCAGGCGCCTAAAATAAAACCTTACGTTCAGCAAATGCAAAAAACAATTGCGGATATTTTAGGTTTGACAGAAAAAGATGTTTCTATTAAAGCCACTACTACAGAAAAATTAGGTTTTGTGGGAAGAGAGGAAGGCGTGGTGGCGTATGCATCGGTGCTGCTGGAAAAACAACAATAATCAAAGGCTCAGCTGCAGCGGTTTCATAATTGAATATTGAGTGTTTTAAAAAATAATTCATGCAAACTATCACCGTTAAAATCATAAACAATTCTACCAACGCCTTGCCTGCCTACGAAACTATCGGCTCATCGGGTATGGATTTAAGGGCCAATCTTTCCGAACCCGTTAATCTGTTGCCCATGCAGCGGGCTTTAATTCCAACTGGCCTGTTTATTGAATTGCCTTTAGGTTATGAAGCGCAGGTAAGACCGCGCAGCGGGCTGGCCCTAAAACACGGCATAACCTGTTTGAATACGCCCGGCACTATCGACAGCGATTACCGCGGCGAATTAAAGATAATTTTGATTAATCTTTCCAACGAGCCTTTTGCCATTCAGCACGGCGAAAGAATTGCACAAATGATTATTCAGCCGGTTGTAAAGGCAGCGTGGGAAGAAGTAAAAATTTTAAATGAATCCAAACGCGGCGAAGGCGGCTTTGGGCATACGGGGAAATAATATGCAGCGGATAATTTTTATTGTTTTTGTTTTTGGCCTGATGAGCGGGATTGGTTGCCGCACTGCAAAAAAAGCACAGCATGTGGTAAGGGATTCTGCTGTAAGTTCATCGCCGGCTGTTAAGTTAAAATCCGCAGATTCAGCGGCCGTATTAAAACAGCAATTAATGAGCGTTGCCAATGCTCCATTAAACTTTAATACATTTTATGGCCGTGCAAAAGCAAGCTTTAGCTCACCGCAGGCTGCAGGTAATGCAACAGTGTATATAAAAATGCTGAAGGATAGTATTATCTGGATATCTATCACAGGCCCTTTAAACATAGAAGGTGCAAGGGTTTTGGTAACGCCTGACAGCATTAAAGTCATCAACAAACTGGAGAACACAGTTCAATTGAGCAGCATTGACCACCTGCAGAAAATAACCAAACTGCCGCTTGGTTTCAGCGATTTTCAAAATATTATTTTGGGCAAAGCTGTATTAAATGGCAATAATAATTACCAGGTTAAAAAAGATTCTATTACTGTTTCAGATTCTGATGAAGTGTTGCGTTCTGTTTATTCATTTACAAAAAACGGTTTTTTACTCGGGCAAAGTAATTATGAAACCATTAGCAGCAGCGACGTAACCGGCGCTAATATTTTTTACAACGATTATCATGTTATTGATAATTTCAACTTTTCTGCCAGCCGGGATATTGCTGTAAGCGGTAAATCGCCGGCAAGCCTTACCCTTAATTTTAAGGATTATAATTTCAATCAGCCGCTGAGCTTTGTGTTTACAATTTCAAAAAATTACCGTGTTAAATACGAATAAGCATTTCGGATCGTTAATTTAGCAGCAATCATCTCAAACGAAATTATTCATGATAAAAAAACTGTTTGCAGCTTTTATGTGCTTAAGCATAGCATTGGCAGCGGCTGCGCAGGATGAAAGTAAAGAAGACATACAGAAAAGACAGCAGCAGCTGCAACGCGAAATAGCTGAATTAAACAGCACCCTTAACCAAATAAAATCAAGCAAAAAGAAATCGTTGAGCCAACTGGCGCTGGTTCAAAAAAAAATAAGAACGCGTAATGCGCTCATCAATAATATTAATAAAGATTTGCGAAGGCTTGATAATACCATTTATACCAGCCAGCTTGATATAAACAGGATGAGGCGGGAGCTTGATTCGCTTAAAGAGAATTATGCCAAGAGCCTGGTGTTTGCCTATAAGAACCGCAGTAATTACGACTATCTGAATTTTATTTTTTCCGCAACAAGTTTTAATGATGCTGTTAAACGCATAGCTTATCTCAGAAGTTACCGCGATTACCGTGAAACGCAGGTAAACACTATACAAAAAACGCAAAGGGTTATTGAACAAAAAATTCAAACACTTACATCAAATAAGGCAGAAAAAAAATCTACCCTCGTTGAACAGGGCAAACAGCTAACCGTTTTGCAAGAAGATAGAAAAGAACAGGATGACGTTTTAAATAATTTAAAGGGCAGGGAGAGTGATGTTGCCAAACAAATAAAACAAAACCAGCGTGACCAGCAAAAACTAAAAGGCGCTTTACAGGCAATCATTAACCGCGAAATTGCTGAAGCCAAACGTAAAGAAGCTGCACGTTTAAAGGCATTGGAAGAACAAAGAAAAAGAGAAGCTGCCGCGGCTGCAGCCAGGAATAATGCGGCTTCCAATAACCCTTCCTCTTCTCCTGCAGATAATGCCAAAACACCACCTCCTGAATCGCCGTCATCAAATGCAGCAAGCGTTGCCGGCAGTGCAGCGCCAAAAAGCACCCGTGTTTATAATGTACTGGATTCAACGGAAGAAGATAAAATAACCTCCATCAATTTTGAGACAAGAAGGGGCAGTTTACCCTGGCCGGTTAGTTCCGGCATCATAAGCATTCCATTTGGATCTTATACTATTCCCGGCACTAAAATAACAGGCAATAATTCCGGTATAAATATTTCAGTTCCACTTGGTGTAACTGTTAAGTCAGTTGCCGATGGCACAGTATCGGGCATATTTGATATGGGCAGCGGGCAGGCTGTGGTGATAAGGCATGGTAAATATTTTACGGCCTATAGCAACCTTAATAATATTAAAGTGAAATCAGGTACCGAAGTGCATGCAGGCACGGTGCTTGGCACTGCCGGTCCAGGATCAGAAGGCGATGGTGAGATTGTTTTTATGGTGGAGAACAGCAGCGGTGGTTATCTTAATCCTGAAAGCTGGCTGCGCTAAAATAAACTTCAATCTATTTTCTTTATTATTCCTGATTTGGAAGTTTTTTTATAGTTAATTTAAAGTTTGGGGTAAGGAACAGGGGTGCACGTCATTTCGACGAAAGGAGAAATCTCCCGAATAGCAACCATCAAAAAAATCATGAGACCTCTCCTGTCGTCGAGGTGACGGCTCAGTTTCATAATAAAATTCAGCAGCTTTATATTCAAAATAAATCAAACTTCTTATCCCGAACTCAGTTAGGTAAGATGTAAAAGAATTACAGCTTTCCTCCATACTCACTAATTAGTTCAGCTACCAATGCCGTCCAGCCGGTTTGATGCGAAGCGCCAAGGCCCTTGCCATTATCGCCATGAAAATATTCATAGAATAAAACAAGATGCTCATTTTCCGGCCGTTTATAAAACCAGTTATATTGCTCATATATTTTGCGATTGCCTTCCGCATCTTTCTCAAATAAACTTATTACACGGCGTGTAAGCTCATCGGCAACCTGCTCTAAGTTCATTTGGTTGCCGGAACCGGTCGGGCATTCAACCGTTAAACTATCACCATAAAATTTGCCATACTTACGAATGGATTGGATGATAAGAAAATTAATGGGCATCCAGACCGGGCCCCGCCAATTACTGTTGCCGCCAAACATATTAGAGGTACTATCGCCGGGGTCATATTGAATGCTATATACAATGCCATCGACCGTTGTGGAATAAGGATGTTCCAGATGATATTTTGACAATGCCCTTATGCCGCCTGGCGATAGAAATTCATTCTCATCTAATAAATAATGCAGCAGCTTTACAAGCCTTTCTTTGCGTATAAGTGAAAGCAATATTTCCGAATCGCCGCTGCGTTCTTCATTAGGCCAGAACTTGTTATTCACGATGCGGTAATGTTCAAACCACGTAATGCGTTTTTTAAAATCCCTGAGTTTGTTTAATTCCCATGCATAAATATTTGATACGGCAAACAGTGGTGATAAACCTACGATTGAACGGATGCGTAAAGGCATTGGGTCGGCACCTGCAACATTTAAAACATCATAAAAAAAACTGTCTTCTGCATTCCATAAATTATGTTCATTCAAAGCTTCTGCTATAAACACAAAATGTTCAAAAAATTTGGTGGCTGTGTCTTCAAAAGCATTGTCATGTAAAGCAATCTCAATGGCAATGTCCATCATGTTTAATGCATACATGCCCATCCAACTTGTGCCATCCGCCTGCTCCAGTTGTATATTTCCCTGCTGGCTGAAGCTTCGGTTAAATACACCAATATTATCAAGCCCGAGGAACCCGCCTTCAAAAATGTTATTCCCCTTTACGTCTTTGCGGTTTATCCACCAGGTGAAATTGATAAGCAGTTTTTGAAAGATTTTTTTCAGGAACTGAACATCTTTTTTGCCTGTTTGCTTCTCTTCAATATAATAAACCTGCAATGCAGCCCAGGCCTGCACCGGCGGGTTTACATCGCTGAAATTCCATTCATAAGCAGGTAATTGGCCGTCTGGTTTCATGTACCATTCACGCATGATAAGGAGCAACTGGTGCTTGGCAAAATTAGCATCAGCCACCGCCAGTGAAATGGTTTGAAAAGCCAGGTCCCAGGCGGCATACCAGGGATATTCCCATTTATCGGGCATGCTGATAATATCCTGGTTTTTTAAGTGCTTCCAGTCGCTGTTGCGCCCATTGGCTTTAGATATGCTGGGTGGTGTAATGCCATCGCCGGTGGTTAACCATCGCTCCACATCAAAATGATAATATTGTTTTGTCCAGAACATACCGGCTAAAGCCTGCCGCTGAATATTTCGCAAATCCTCATTTATTTTTTTGGGCAGAACGGAATCATAAAATGCATCTGCTTCTTTTTTGCGTTTATCAAAAATATTTTCAAAGTCTTTATAAAAAGGCTTCTTTAAAAGCAGGTTGCTAAACCTGCAATAGATGGTTTTTGTAGCGCCAGCTTCAATATTTAAATTATACACGGCGGCGAACTTTGTACCCGTTTTTCTTTTTCTTAGCTCTGTAATATTTTTCTTTTTAATAACTGCATTGTGAAATGCATCTTTTGTAAATATTGATTTATTAGGTGTGCCTGTTATAATTTCTGTATTGGTTTCATTGTCTGTAAACCACCTGTCATCGGCGTCTAAAAAATACAGGTAATTTGTTTTAAGCCTGTAGTGATCGGTGATAACTGCGTTCCGGTTTAATAAAGTAATAGAGGGCACGTCCGAATCGGGCGAATGCTGCCAGCGATTATAAAAAAATAAAGTAGGCAAAACAGTTATGGGCGCCGCCGCATTAAAGCGGTTGGTTATATCAATCTTAATAAAAATATCTTCATCATCTTCTTTTGCATACGTTATTAAAACATCGAAGTATTCATTGTTATCAAATATGCCTGTATCCAGGATTTCATACTCAGGATCAAGCTTTGATTTGCTGCGGTTTTCCGTTCTTAATTGTTCATAAGGAAATAATTGTTGGGGGTATTTATACAAATACTCCATATAAGTATGCGTGGGTAAATTATCAAGATAATAATAAAGCTCTTTTACATCTTCGCCATGATTGCCTTCATAGTTTGCCAAACCAAAGAGCCGCTCTTTTAGTATCGGGTCTTTGCCATTCCATAAGGCCACAAAAAAACACAGGTTTTGATAATAATCAGAAATTCCTGCCAGCCCGTCTTCGCCCCAGCGGTAAGTTCTGCAATGTGCATGATCAAAAGGAAAATAATGCCATGCATCGCCATCAGGACTGTAATCTTCCCGCACCGTTGCCCATTGCCGCTCACTTAAATACGGGCCCCATTTTACAAGCGGAACCGGTTTATCTACATTTTCTTCGAGCCTTCTTAATTCATCAATCATATATCAAACTTAAAATCAAAATGTGATAGGGAATGGATGATGCCTGCAATTATCATGTCAGTAAACTCATATACCACAAAAAAGATAAAAATTATGAAAGATACCTGCCTACAATTGGTACGCGCCTGCCAACACCATAGGCTTTTTCTGATACGCGGATGATAGGGCAAAACTGGTTACGTTTATACTCATTGGTATTTACAAGTTTCAAGGTGCGGTCAACAGTTGTGCTGTCAAATCCCAAAGCCTTTATTTCGTTGGGGCCAAGCCTGCGTTCTATGTATTGATATAAAATGGAATCGAGAATCGCGTAATCCGGCAGGCTGTCTGAATCTTTTTGATCAGGCCTTAGTTCAGCGCTGGGCGCTTTTATTAAAATATTATTGGGGATGATTTCCTTATCACGATTAATGTATCGTGCCAGTGCATATATCTGCGATTTATAACAATCGCCTAAAACACTCAGGCCGCCGGCCATGTCTCCATATAAAGTGCCATAGCCTGTTGAGAGTTCACTTTTATTGGATGTGTTTAATAAAATATAACCAAATTTATTGGCGATTGCCATCAGCAGGTTGCCTCTTATGCGGCTTTGAATATTTTCTTCTGCCACAGAAAAAGGAAGGCCTTTGAATAATGGTTCCAGCGTTTCTAAAAACGATTCATAAATTGAATTAATGCGGATGATATCATAAGAATTATTCAGATTTTTACTTAATTGTTCCGCATCGTTTACAGAATGTTCTGTTGAATAAGGTGAAGGCATTAAAACAGCCCTTACATTTTCAGGCCCTAATGCTTCACAGGCAAGCGCTAAAACCAAAGCGCTGTCAATACCACCGGAAGAACCAAGAATAGCTTTTGTGAAACCCATCTTATTGAAATAATCACGAATGCCGAGTATCAGCGCCTGGTGTATCATTTCAAGGTTTAGTTCGGGCTGAAATTCTTTTATTGAAAGCTCTGTGTCCGGCAAATATTCAGCGCGTTCAATAACAGGCGCATCAATCGTTCCATCATCATTCAGCACAATAGTTTCAAGCGCTTCTTTAAACATGGGCAATATTTTGCAAAGGTTTCCATGCTTGTCAAATGCAAGCGAAGAGCCGTCAAACACAATCTCGGTCTGGCTGCCAATCGTGTTGCAGTAAAACATGGGCAACTTATATTTCAGCACATTTGATTTTATAACGGCTTTGCGGTCTTCATTATGTGTATAATCAAACGGCGATGCACTGAGGTTAAGCATTACATTAGGTGATTGTTTTATTAAAGCATCCATCGGGCAAATGCGATACAGCGGGTTATCGCCAAGGTTCCAGATGTCTTCACAAATAGTTATTGCCAGTTTTTTGCCTTTAAATTCAACAATATTCCAATCGAACGCCGGTTCAAAATAGCGGTATTCATCAAACACATCATAAGTGGGCAGCAA